>JAFQFY010000051.1 GCA_017398485.1 Clostridia bacterium | reverse complement strand
GCGCTACCAACTGCGCCACACCCCGATAGGTGATAAATGATATGAAATTGTTTGAAAGATACTTTCCACAGTTGTGGTCAAATATAGGGTCAAAGCTCAAAAAACGAGATTTGAAAGTGCGAAAAACCCAGTGTTTATGCGGGTTTGCGAGGTTAGGGGTTAGACCCGTTCTCTTGCTCCCAAATGTCGCGCGCTCCCAACTGCGCCACACCCCGATTTTTATTCAATTTTTCTCGATTTTGCGTGGAAGTGGGACAAACTGTGGTCAAACGCAAATTCCACGCAGTTTTACGTTTCTATTAAGTGCCGAAAGTCCGCACCGTTAAAGGCTTTTCGGGACTTCCGTAAAATCTCGGCAATTCGCGCTAGGCACGCTCCCAAAGCAAGCGCGCTACCAACTGCGCCACACCCCGACATGTGGTTTAATTATATTCTGCCATACTCTCAATCATCTTACGGTTTGCGGCATGTTGGATTTTACCACAAAGCCGTCGACAAGTCAAGGCGTATCGACGGCTTTGGTCTCTTCTAAAAGCCTTGTCAATTCCTGCACGGTGACGGTGGCGTTGAGCACCTCCAATAAGCGATTGGCGGACAAATTCTGCGGCAAGCCGAGCCGCGTAAGCAACGCGCGGCGGCGCGCGGCGCTATTTGCGTGACCGCTCAGCCCCAATGCATACAAGTCGCCCTTGGTCAAACACAGAAAATCCGTCGCCGCCGGCGCGGCATCCTCGTCTTCAAAGATGGCGCCTGCCTGCTCGAGCGCGCGGATGACAAGGGCGTTATCCACGCCCTCCACGCCGATTATTCCCTCTTTGCCGGGAGTGGCTTTGCGACGCTCCTTACCCTTGATCGGCGGCACGTAGGCGTGGCGCATCTGTTCAGCAGGGATCGCGCCGATGAGATGATTGCGGATGAGCATGCCTGCCGAGTCGCTGTCGGTGAGAATAATCAGACCGCGCTGTGCCGCGAGGCGACGCAGCAATTCGAGGCGCTCCTTATCACGAAAAATACCGAAGCCCTCGGTCTGCACCACCAGCGCGTCCACCGCCGAGTGCACGCGGATCTCATCGTATTTGCCCTCCACGACAATGGCTTGTCGTACCCGTTTCACCAGACTCACTCTCCTCGCGCGGCGCGCTCGATGAGGCGCGACACCGTCTGTTCGAGCAACACGCGCTGGTCATAGCGCTCGGTTTTCAGCGTATTATCCGCCTGCGCGAGTATATCCAGCGAGTCACGCAGTGCCTGCGTACTCATGCGCGCGGCGTCATAGCCGGCGTTGCGCAGACGGAATTCCTTGCCCTTATACATCGTAAAATCCGCCGCAAGCGATTGCGGCTCCGCGCCGCCCTCGATCGCAACCTTGGCGCGATACAGATCCGCATACGCATTCGACAAGACCGCCAACACGTTGATCGGCTCCGCGCGCTGAACGAACAGCTGGTGTAGCAGCTCGTACGCCTGCTTGCCGCGACGCTGTAAGATCGCCTTGGATAAATCAAACACGCGCGCCTCCAAATTTTTTGTGCCCAGCGCCTCGATCATCTCGCGCGTGATGGTGCCGCCGTCCGCGAGGGCAACGAGCTTATCCAACTCGCGCAACAACAAATTGAGGTCGTTGCCTGCCTGTTCGGTCAGGCGGCGCGCATCCTCCGCCGCAAGCACACAGCCGCGACGCTTGGCGCCGCTGACAAGCATCTTCGCCACATCACCCGGCGTCTTGCGCTCAAACGCGACCATGCAACCGCCGATCGCGTCTACGGCATCAAAAACCAATTTCCAATCTTTTTTCTTATCCGGCTGCACCGTCATCTGCCACAGCACCAACACGCAGGTGTCGGGCATCTGCTGCAAGATCTCGACCAGACGTTCGCCGTGTGCCGCCGGATCCATATCACGCACCGTCACGCAGGTGCGCTCCGCCATCAGCGGCAGTGCCTCCGTGGCTTCCTCCAACTGCTCGAGGGTCAGCGTCTGTCCGTCGAAGCGGTGCAGATTAAACGCATCGTCGGGATCCCCCACGGCTTGCTTGACGATCAGACGCATATACTGCTCGACAAGATAGCTCTCTGCGCCGTACAGCACATAGACGCACGCAAGTCTCTCTTTAAGCTGATCTTTGAGTTGAGCCTCGTTCATCGCCATTGTCTAACGCTCCATTCTCCGTTTCCACGGGTGGTGAAATATAACCGCGCCTGTGTCGCATTTGCGGCGAGCGCCAAGGTGCTGTCGCCGCAGGTCAGCCTCCAGCCGTCCTCCCCAACCGTCAGCGCGGTCTCGGGTGACAGCGTATGCGTACCCGGCGGCAGGACGGTCGCATTCAAATACAGGCCGATCGCCCAATCGGTATCCCCCACGAACAGCACGCGGTCGACCTGCACCTGCCGCAACCACGCAGTCAGGCGTGCCGCATTCGCCGCACTGCCGCCGCCGACGACGAGATACTCTAATTTGCCGCGGCACGCGCGCACGAGCGCCGCATCGGAATATAAGCCGTCCACGCTCGACGCCAATAAGCCCCAGTGTCCGTCCCGTTCCACGAGCGCCACGAAATGCTCCTCGCGCGTGACGAGTGTCACGGTGGCGGTGTCACGCCACAACCATGTGTGCAGACAAGCGGCAAGCAACGCCACCGACGCCAAACACGCAACCGTGCGACGAAGCAGGCCGCGCGTGCGGCTGTATAAACATAGTATACTCAATACGCAGGCGCCTGTCAAACCAAAAAGGATCCACGCGCGATCGACCGTCATTGTAGCAAAAGGCAAGCCGCCGAGCGAACGCGCCGTAAGCAACAGCCACCGCACTATCCAGCCGGCGAGATACAGAATGCCGTCCGCCAAAAACGCCAGCGGCGACCAAAGAGAACACAGCATCGCGATCCACCCGAGCACCAGCGCCACGCTTGCCGGAAACACCGCGAGCAGATTGGCGAGCGGCGATACGAGCGACACCTCACCGAAATAATAGGCGAGCAGCGGCGTGATCGGCAAGGATGCGGCCGTAGTCACCGCCAACCCGTCGGCGAGCGGTTTGCAAAAATGCAAGCGCAGCAAACGTCCACGAATCGGCTCGGTCAGACAGAGTACGCCGCCTGCCGCGCCGAACGAAAGCTGTAATCCCACGTCCAGCAGGCAATACGGATTATGCGCAAGCAACAAAAGTAACGCCAGTCCCATGGAATTAAGCCCGTCGGCGCGACGCGTGAATAGCTGACCGCCGAGCAAAACAAGGCACATCACACCGGCGCGCACCACCGACGGCGTAAACCCGACCAGCAGCATGAAAAACAGCACCACTACGCTCACGAGCGCCGCCGCGAGCCGACGTCGACCGAGCAGAACGCGCAACGCCGTGTAAACGCCGACCGAGACGACCGACAGATGCAGACCCGATACCGTCAAAATATGCGACAGCCCTGCCGAGCGAAAAGCCTCCGTCGTCGATGCGGAAAGGGTGCTTTTATCCCCCAGACAGATGCCGCTCAGCAGTGCGCCCTCCTCGTCGGAAAGCCTGTCCAAAATACCGTTTCGCAGGCGAGCGCGTATCTCCTTGACCGCGCGACCGACAACCGATTGGTGCGACGTCACCGTCACGGCATCTTCACTCCACGTTTGCGGATACGCCTGTAAAAACACGCCGTCTGCCCGATACGAGTCCTGCGTATCATACAGTGCCTTATAGGTCACTGCGACACACACCGTATCGCACTGCGAAGGCATTGTCTGATCGTTGCAATACAGAAGCAACCGACTTCCCTCGGCAAGTCGGTTCGCCTGCATGACCTCCACCGTCACCATATGCTCGGAAGATATCTCCAACACGGTGGCTGTGATCGTGTCCTGTTTGCCTACGGCGTTTTTCGTCGGTGCGACCGTATTTTCCTGATACGCGCCGCCCAGACACAAGAACACGCACGCAACCGCCGCCACGTACAACCACACGGGGCGGCGAAGCGGCGGCACAAGGCAGGAAAGCACCAACGCCGCGGCGATCACCACCACCGCCCACGGCGGCAGATGCATACTCACGACCGACGCTGCCGCCGCCACCAAGCCTGCCAACAGCATACCGCGTCTGACAGGCCAATCAGTTGTTTTGAGAAAACGCATAACTACCTCAAAAAAACGACCGGCAAACGAATCGTTTGCCGGTCCGGAATGCTTATAACTGCGGATCCGCCTTGACCTCGGCGGGCGGCGTTTCCAGCAAGGAGGGATCGTTCAAATATTGCTTCATGCGGCGAAACGCCATAGCGAAATAACTGCCCGAAGCAATGCGCTCGTCCATCACCACACCCAACGGCAAGCATTTTTCGTGCACGATCTCGCCACCCTTACGCTTGGCGATCTCGCGTGCGTTACCCGCCGCCATCACCACGCTGGTAGTGCCGAAATCGTAGCAGTGGTGATAAATGTGGTTGGTGCGGATGCTCGCGAGGTTGGTGAACACCATCGAGGTATGGAACGGACTCGCGTCGATGATCGCCTTGGGCAGAAGATTGTGCTTATCCGCCCACTTGATAATGCACACCGCCGCGCGCAACAGACCCGGCAAAGACACCAACGTGTTGATGAGCTTGTCGGTGGCGTTGTTGTCGCCGTCGGCGCGGTTGTTGCTGACGTATTCCTGAATACGCCGTTCGACCTCGAAGATGGTGTCGGTCGGCTGAAAATAGATCTTGGACATCGTGCCGTTGTCCATCTCGCCGCCCTTGAGCACCACCATGCCGACGGCGATCTCGTTGCGCGTATAGGCTTGTTTATTGACGATAAAGCGGTTGAGCGCCGGGTATTCGGCCAGCGTGCGCACGTACGACGCCAAAATGACTGCCATGTGACTGAGTGAAACGCCGTCCTTCTTTTTAGCGCGAATATAGGCGTCCATCGGGGCCAGGGGAATATCTAAGGTGATCGAGTTCATCGAGTCACTGCGCTTAGCCATAACGTGTGCCGCAATGCGGTACATCGGGTCGGTGTGGCGCAAAAGTTTGCCATCAGCTCGGTTCATACTAATCCTCCCGTTTTGATCGGCTTCTTTACCGCACACGCCGATCATATCGTCTATCATAATACCACATTTTTCGACAAAAGGCAACCCTTTTCCGCAATTGACAAGACAGCACATTTATGGCATTATTATTTTATCCTATTGTAGAGGAGATCGGGATATGTCCTTACAAGCCAAAAACGACCGTGTAGCGTACGCCGACTGGATACGGCTTATCGCCATTCTGATGGTGGTGCTCATCCACACCGCCTCGCCCATCTTCAACACCGCCGCGGTGACGGGCGGCGATTTTGCCGTCAGTGCCCTGCTCGACGGCATCGCCCACGCCGGCGTGCCGCTGTTTGTGATGGTGTCGGGCGTGTTTCTGCTGGACGAACGCCGCCCGATGACGGTGCGCCGCGCGATCACGCGATACGCTCTGCCGCTGGTGGGGCTGTTCTTCTTTTGGAGCGTGCTGTACGCCGCCGCCAACAAGATCGCCGTTCCGCTTCTGTTCGAAAACGCGGCGTTCAGCGGTGCGATGGCGCGCGATTTCGCCGTCGCTGTGCTCGAGGGCGCCTATCACATGTGGTATCTGCCGATGATGGCAGGGCTCTACCTCATCACCCCTCTGCTGCGCACCTTCGTCAAGAAAGACACGATGCGCCTGGCATGGTATTTTCTCGCGGTGGTGTTCGTCGTGCGCTTTGTGTTGCCGACGGGCATCCGCTTGGTCACCGCGTGCTTCGGCTACGATTTTTCCGCCGCATACGACGGCTTTAACCTCCTGGACGGTTGGGAATACCCTGCCTACTACGTCGCCGGTTGGGCGATCGCCAACGTTCATCCGGCGGTGCGTGTGCGCCGCCTCGTGTATGCCGTCGGCATCCTCGCGCTCGCCTTGCTTGTCGGGCTTACCGGTTGGCTGTCAGCGCTTGAAGGTACTCCCGTTAAAGAACTGATGGAACAAAAGAGTCTGTTCTGCTGTCTCTACGCCGTCGCGCTGTTTGCGGTATTCGCGTGGGAGGGACAGGATCTGCGCGCCTGTCCTCTGCTGACGCGCCTGTCGGCGCTGAGCTTCGGCGTGTATATCGTGCACGTCGAGATCCAACAGCTCTACAAGCAGTTTATCCCCTTTACGGGCGGCGCGCTCGGCTATATCCTCGTGCAGTGGCTCGCGGTCACGGTAGTGTCCTTCCTCGCCGCTTGGGTGCTGTCGCTCATTCCGCTCGTCAAGCGCTCGGTGCGCGCGTGAGGTGATCGGTATGCGCAATACGACTCTTTGTTATATCCACAACGATCGCGGTCAGACGCTGTTACTGCACCGCGTCAAAAAGGAAAACGATCTCAACCGCGATAAATGGATCGGCGTCGGCGGCGGCTTTGAAGACAAAGAGAGTCCCGAGGACTGCCTGCTGCGCGAGGTGCGCGAGGAAACGGGTCTCACCCTCACCTGCTACCGCTATCGCGGCATCGTCACCTTCGTTTCGGACGAGTGGGAGACGGAATATATGCATCTGTTCACTGCCGACGGCTTCACGGGGGAACTGACCCGTTGCGACGAGGGCGATCTCGAATGGGTGGACGACGATAAGGTCGCCGCCTTGCCGACCTGGGAAGGGGACCGCGTGTTCCTCGACCTGCTCGCACAAGACGAGCCTTTTTTCTCGCTCAAACTCGTCTATGTCGGCGATATCTTACAGAGTGCGACCCTGAACGGAAAAACGTTGTAATAAAAAAGGCGTCTTGCGATCGCAAGACGCCTTTTTTGCTTATGACGGACTTACTACGATTTGTCGCCGGATTTCGCAATGAGCGCGCAGACGAAGCCGAATACCACCGCGGCGGTGATGCCGCCTGCCGCGCCGGTGAGCGCACCGGTAAGCGCACCGATGAGTCCCTGCTCGCTCACCGCCTGCTCTACCCCTTTTGCGAGCGTGTAGCCGAAGCCGGTCAGCGGCACCGTCGCACCGCAGCCGGCAAATTTCACGAGCGGATCGTATACGCCGAACGCGGTGAGCGCCACGCCGAGCGTGACGAAGCCCACCAGCACGCGCGCCGGCGTGAGTTTGGTGTAATCGAGCAATAACTGCCCGATAACGCAGATGCCGCCGCCCACCGCAAACGCCTTGATCAGCATAAGCCAATCCATAAAACACTCCCCTTTCGCACGGCGTTAGCATATCCGCGCACCGCACAAATATGCGGTGCCGACGAAATAACACTGGACTTTTGTGTCGATATGTGCTATTATGTGCGCTGGGTATACAATATTATACAATTTAAGGAGGAACCTATCCAAATGGACCCTGACAGTATTCAGCCTATTCTGTTTATGGTAGTGCTGGTGATCTTTTCCGGCTATTTTTCCGCTACCGAGACTGCGTTCTCGACCTTTAACCGCATTCGGTTAAAAAATCTCGCAGAGGACGGAAACAAACGCGCCAAGTTGGTGCTTGAGCTTTCGGAAAACTACGACCGCCTGCTGTCCACCATTCTCGTAGGCAACAACATTGTCAACATTCTGCTCACCGCGATCGCTACGGTGTTCTTCACCGGAATCTACGGCGAGGGCGTCGGCCCGACCGTGTCCACCGTCGTGTCTACCATCGTGGTGCTCCTTTTCGGTGAGATCTCCCCGAAGAGTCTTGCCAAGGAACACGCCGAAGCCTTTACCATGGCGACCGCGCCGATCCTGCGCTGCATCATCGTCATTCTCTATCCCATCAACTGGGTGTTCGGCCTGTGGAAAAAACTCTTAAAGGTCCTGTTTAAGTCTTCGGACGACCAGGGCGTGACTGAAGAAGAACTGCTCACCATCGTCGACGAGGCGGAGCAGGACGGCGCGCTCGGTGAGGACGAAAGCGACCTCATTCGCCGTGCCATCTCCTTTAACGACCGCGAAGCGGTGGATATCATCATTCCGCGCGTCGACGTCACCGGCGTGCCGGTGAACGCAAGCTACGAGGATATGCGTGCGATATTCGCCCAGACGCGTTTCTCTCGCCTGCCGGTCTACGACGGTACGATGGATAACATCGTCGGCGTCGTGCATCTGAAAGACTGCACACTGGGTGAAACGATGCCCACGCCGACCGACATTCTCAAGCCGGCGGTGTTCGTGCCGCCGACGATGCCGCTGCGCGTACTGCTCAAAATGTTACAGGACGAAAAATGCCATATTGCCATCGTCGCCGACGAATACGGCGGCACCCTCGGCATCGTGACGCTCGAGGATATCCTCGAGGAAATCGTCGGCGAGATCTGGGACGAGCACGACGACGTGGTGGAGAATATACGCCTCGTCGGCGACAATCGCTACGCGGTGCTGTGCACGACCGAGCTGCGCGAAATGCTCGAATACTTTGACCGCGAGACCGAATGCGAATCCGCTACGGTCGGCGGCTGGGTCATGGAGACTCTCGGTCACATCCCCGCGTCGGGTGAGAAGTTCACCGCCGACGGCCTGGATGTCACCGTCATCGAGACCGAAAACAACCACCCCGAAGAAATTATGGTCACCCCCATCGAACAAGACGACGAACAAGATGAAAAATAACAAAGAACGGATAGGCAGCTTGCCTATCCGTTCTTTGTTATTCATCAATAAACGATGCCGCGTGGTCGCGGATATACACCTCACACAGGCTCATTGGACACTCCGTCTGAATGGCAAAGCGGAGGTTTTCCTCCAGCTGAGCCGTCTTCTCCTCGGCGGTGTGCAGCGTCTGCCACGCCTCGGCACACAGCGATGCGCCAATGGCGCTAAACGCATTATGCGTCAAATCCGCGAGGTCTTTTGCGGCGGTTTTCATCATCGCCGCATAATCGCTCGACGCCATCTCCTTGCACACCACCCACACCGTGTACACCACGGTATTGTCATTGGGCAGACCCGACAGCACCACGATGGGATCGGGGCGCTTTTGCTTCTCGGCCTTGGCAAAAATACGGCTGACCACCCCGTCGACCAGCTCACCCTCGGGGGCGTTGTCGATCTTCTCCTGCGTCATGACGGCGTAATGCTTCATCAGCCGCGCCGCGCGCGTGTCTTTGCCGTGACGTCGACCGAGACGTTGCACAACGAGCAACAGCACCGCGACGACCACAAGAACGGCAATCTCTTTCCAGTCCATAGCGTCACTCCTCACTCAATAATGCGGCGGTAGATATCGCCTTTTTTAAGTCCTGCCTCGGCGGCCGCCTTTTTCGCCGCCTCCGATGCGGACAGACCCTGCGCAAGATACTCGCGCGCGAGCGCCTCTGCCTGCTCGACGGTCATCGGCTCGTCCTCGGGCGGCACGGCACCCTCTACCACCAGCACAAATTCGCCGCGCGGCGCCTCCTGCGTGTAGCGCGTGATCGCCTGCCCGAGGGTGGTGGTGACCACTTCCTCGTGAATCTTGGTCAACTCGCGCACCAGCGCGACACGGCGATCACCCAACGCGTCAAACAGATCCTGCAAGGTGGACAGCAGCTTATGCGGCGCTTCGTAAAATACCATGGTGCGCACCTCGCCGCGCAGGCTGTCGAGATGCTCACGGCGCGAGCGCTTGTTCATGCTCAAAAAGCCTTCGAACGTGAAGCGACCGGTCGGCAGACCTGCCACCGCGAGGGCGGTTGCCATCGCGGTCGGGCCAGGAACAACGCCGACGGGAATGCCTTGCTCGTGGCATTGCGCGACGAGCTGTTCGCCGGGATCGGAGATCGCCGGCATGCCGGCATCGGTGACCAGCACGGCATTTTCCCCTGCGAGCAGACGCGCGCAGATCACTTCGCCGCGCTCGCGCTTGTTGTGTTCAAAATAACTGACCAAAGGCTTGGAGATGCCGAAATGATTCAGGAGCTTGAGCGTCACACGCGTGTCCTCGGCGGCGATAAAATCACACGCACGCAGAGCGTCCAGTGCGCGCGGCGAGAAGTCCGACAGGTTGCCGATGGGCGTTCCCACCAGTGTCAGCGTTCCGATAGCCATGTTATTCGTCACCTCCGTAGATCTCTCGATAGGCGGCAGACGGCGTGCCGTCTGCCTCGTTGAGTATCAGCGGTGCTTCCCAGACGAGTCCGGGCTTACCGCCCTTACGTGCTTCGACAAGAAACAGCCACGGCGGCGTATGTGCCGTCTGCTGTACCGCTTGCAGGCGCTTGGGCTCCAGACCGTTTGCGGTCAGAGCGACCAGCACCGCCGCTAATCGTTCGGGACGGTGGCACAAGCAAAAGCGGCCGCCGAACTGCAACAGCCACGCCGCCGCACGGCACACCGCCGCGAGCGTATTCGGCTGTTCGTGGCGTGCGAGCCTCGCCGCCTCGTTTTCGCTCACGCCGCCGCTATCGGGCGGAAAATACGGCGGATTGCATACCACGCGGCGAAAGCTGCCGGCCGCCGCGATCGAGGACGGCTCGTTCCAATCTGCCACCGCAAAGGTGGGGGTTGGCGCGCCGTCAAACGCCGCCGCCGACATAGAGGCAAGCTCGATCGCCTCGGCGGCGATATCCACGCCGTGCACCGCCGACGGCAATCCGGTCGCGCACAGCCGCAGGGCGATCGCACCGCAACCCGTGCCGAGCTCGCATACGCGCTCGCCGCGCGTCGGGCAAGAAAAATGAGAAAGCAGTATGGCATCCGTACCGAAACGGTGCACGTCCGACACCGCAACCTGCGTGTTGCCTTTGACATCCAGCCACGTAACGTGCGCCATATCCACCCCTCCTTGTTTTGTCACCTTATTAAGTAAAATTGCCGGACAGCGGTCGCTGTCCGGCAATCTCTTGTGCGATTATTCCGCAACGGGAGCCCCAACCGGGCAAGCCTCCGCGCAAGCACCGCAATCGATGCAAGCGTCCGCGTCGATGACGTAGATGCCGTCACCCTCGCTGATCGCGTCCACCGGGCAGCCCTCGGCGCAAGCACCGCAAGCGATGCAATCCTCAGTAATCTTGTAGGCCATGTTATTTCCACCTCCTGTACCGATTTATCTATATCATATCACAGAAATTTGAAAATGCAATAATTATTTTATACCGTTACGCTTTTTCTTGCTCTTGCTTATTGCGGTGGTGGCGATGACGCGAGCGATGACGGCCGCCGCCCTGACCGCCCTGCGACGGCTTCGCCTCTTGCGCGGTGTCGGGTTGCGCGACGTCCGGCTTCGCCTCGGTAGGCTGAATATCTGCCTTTTCCTCGGTCGGCTGTGCCGTCTCGGCCGGTTGTTTAGCGACCTTGCCGCCGCGTCCGTCGCGAATGACGTTAACGTCCTCAACACACATATCCGCTGGCGGTGAATCGGGATTCTTATCCAAACGCACTTTGAGCTTGCCCGTGAGCACGGCACTCTCGGTGACAACGCCGCGTCCCTCGGGCGTCATCACGACGGCACCGACCTTCGGACACAGCTTCCACAATTCCTCGTAGGTGCTCTGCTCGTATTTCAGACAGCACATCAGACGGCCGCAGGAGCCGGAGATCTTGGTCGGGTTAAGGGACAGACCCTGCTCCTTGGCCATCTTGATGGATACCGGCTGGAAGTCGCGCAAAAACTGCGCACAGCAGAACGGACGGCCGCAGATGCCCAGACCGCCGAGCTTCTTCGCCTCGTCGCGCACGCCGATCTGGTGCAGCTCGATACGCGTGTGGAACGCACCGGCGAGATCCTTGACCAATTCACGGAAATCCACGCGTCCCTCGGCGGTGAAGTTAAACAGGATCTTGGAGTTGTCAAACGCGTATTCCGCGTCCACCAGCTTCATTTCCAATCCGTGCGCCGCGATGCGCTCCTGACAGACGCGCACAGCCTCGCGCTCCTTCGCGGCGTTTTCCTCAACGCGGCGGCGATCCTCGACGGTCGCCTTGCGCAAAATGGGTTTTATTTCCTTACCGTCCACGGCGGTCTGGCGATTGGCGCGCACCACCTCGCCGCATTCCACGCCGCGCGCGGTCTCCACCACCACCATCTCGCCGGGCAACAGCGTCATCTCACCCGGGTCAAAATCATATACCTTTCCGTTGTTACGGAAACGAACTCCCACCGTTATTGCCATGGTCGTCTTCCTTTCTGTTATCGTGCCGTTCCGTCTGCCGCGCGGCGCAAGCAAGCGCTCATGCGCGTGAGGAACAGCGTGTTATTCATATTGCGGCTCAACGCGACCTGCAAGCCCTGCGTTTCTTTCACGAGCGCGCACAGGCGGCGACCCGACAGCCGCGCGGCCAATGCTCTCGCCGCGTCGGGCGCGGTCGACAGGCATACCTCGCCGCCGTAGGCGAGTGTCAGCGCATCGCGAAACACCAGCAAAAGGCTCGCGAGCACGACGGCGGTGAGCTCCTTATTCTTTTCGAGCGTGGCAGTCAGGCGCAACAGCGGCAATTCCGTCGGCGCGATGACCGCTTCGGCAAACTGCGACGTCAGCTCCAACACGCGGCGGAAGGTGCCGTCCTGCATCGCGTCCATGACGCGCCCGATGCGACCGCCGAACAGGTTGTGCGCGCGGCGCAGTTCCTCCGCGTCGGCGCGCGGCAGGCGCGCACGCAACACAGCCTCGGCCTCGTCCCAGTCCACCGACCCCAGCGATACGCACACGCACCGCGAACGGATGGTTTCCAGCATCTGCGTGCGATTTTCGCAGGTGAGAATGAAGATGACGCGGCGCGGCGGTTCTTCGAGAATCTTCAGCAGGGCGTTTTGCGCCTGCATCGACATGGTCTGCGCGTCGGCGAGGATCATCACACGATACGCCGCCTCGTTGGGCAGAATATACGCCTGCTGCCGTATGGCGCGCACCGCATCCACCGACAACGGCACACCCGACTCGCCGCCGTACAGCATCACGTCAGGATGCTCACTCTTGCGGCAGGCATCGCACGCGCCGCACGGACGCTCACCCTCGCCGCGGCACACCGCCGCGCGGGCAATGATCTTCGCGAGCGTCTTGCGACCGCTGCCGGCCTCGCCCTCCAACAACAACGCGTGGGGAAACCGTCCGGCGTCGATATCCGCCGCCAAGGGTCGCTTCGCCCGTTCGTTGCCGACGAAATCACCGAATCGCATTCCCACACCTCCTCGTTTGCGCCATCCGCCGTGCAGGCGGACAATACCAACCTTTATTATATATGAAAATCACCTGCATGACAAGTTTTTTTTGCCGCAGAAAAAATTTGTGCAAAAAATGGAATTTTTCCTGTTTTTTATCCTTGTCTATCGAGGGAAAATGTGGTATGCTGTTTTATAGTGTGTTTGTGATGGGGTGAGGATATGAAAAAAGGCTTCGATAACGAGCTGTATATGCAAAAACAGCGCGAGCATATCTTGGAGCGCATGGCAAAATTTAACGGCAAATTGTATCTCGAATTCGGCGGCAAGCTGTTCGACGACTACCACGCGGCGCGCGTGCTGCCCGGCTTCGAGCCGGACGCGAAGATCCGTCTGTTACGCTCGATGGCGGATCAGGCGGAGCTGGTATTCTGCATCAGCGCCGATAATATCGAGAAAAACAAGATCCGCGCCGACCTCGGCATCAGCTACGACCTCGACCTGCTGCGGCAGATCGACCTGGTGCGCAGCATGGGCATCGAGGTTAACAGCGTCGTCATCACGCGCTACGCCGGACAGGCCGCCGCCGACCAGTTCAAGAACAAGCTCGACGCGCTCGGCATTCGCAACTATATCCACCGCCCCATCGAGGGATACCCTGCCAACGTTGACCACATCGTCAGCGACGCCGGCTACGGTTCCAACCCCTATATCGAGACCACCAAGCCTCTGGTAGTGGTCACCGCCCCGGGTCCCGGCAGCGGCAAACTTGCCACCTGCCTGTCGCAGGTGTACCACGAACACAAGCGCGGCGTTTGCTCCGGCTACGGCAAATATGAGACCTTCCCCATCTGGAACCTGCCGCTCAAACACCCCGTCAACCTCGCCTACGAGGCGGCGACCGCCGACTTGCAGGACGTCAATATGATCGACCCCTACCACCTCGAAGCATACGGTATTTCCACCGTCAATTATAACCGCGACGTCGAGGCGTTCCCCATCGTGCACACCATTCTCGCACGTATCACCGGCAACGACAAGTTTTATTGCAGTCCCACGGACATGGGCGTCAACATGGCGGGCTACGCCATCGTCGACGACGAGGCTTGCCGCGAAGCGAGCTATCAGGAGATCATCCGCCGCTATTATAAAGGCCTCACCGACCGTCGCATGGGACGCGAAAAGGACGAGACCGTCGAAAAACTGCGCATGATCATGCAACAGTTGGGCCTCAAAGAATCCGATCGCGCGGTGGTCCGGCCGGCGCTGGACAAGAGCGCGCGCACCGGCGCGCCGGCCGCGGCGGTGCAATTGCCCGACGGACGCATCGTTACCGGTAAGGCGACCAAACTCCTCTCCGCCTGCTCCGGCGCGGTGCTCAACGCCATCAAGGTGCTCGCGGATATCCCCAAAAGCACCCTGCTGATGAGTCCGGCCGTCCTCGAGCCGGTCATCGACCTGAAAACCAACCTGTTGAGCAGCCGTTCGAGCGCACTCAAGCTCGACGACGCGCTTACGGCGCTGTATATCTGCGCGGCGAGCGATCCCGTCGCCGCCGACGCGGTGGCACAGCTGCCCAAGCTCAAATTCTGCGAGATCCACTCCACCCAGATCCTGCATTCGGGCGACGAGTCGATCCTGCGCAAGCTGCACATGAACCTCACCTGCGAGCCGGTTTTCCCCGAAAACAGCTTGTCGATCTAACAGTTTCATCAACACCCCACCAAGACACTTTCCGTGATCGGAAAGTGTCTTTTTTTATGAAAAACAACCGTCAGCCAAAAGCTCCCTGAATTAACAGGATTTTCAATTAATTTACCGTCGCAAAAATGTGCATATTGCACATATATTCTATTTGCTATTTACAGATTATGGTAAATATGTTAATATATAACCGTAGAATCGGTAAGGGAGGTGATTCCGATGATTTGACGTCTCTGTGAATCAACAACCGTTTGACGGAGGTGCTGTTCAACTACACCAGCGGCTACACCTACGTTTAACCAAGGAGGTATTTGTTATGAAAAAACGGTTGATCGTTTTATTGTTAAGTGTTTTGTTCCTTGCGGCGCTGTGTGTCGGTTGCGGCGGTGAACCGGCAGATCCCGCCGCCTCGGGTGATTCTTCCGCCGTCGTTCCCATGGGTACCTGCGGCGATGAAGACTCCTGCACCGAGCACCAGTTTTTCTACCACGCCATCGACGGCGACTGGGAAAAGGCTATCGGCAAAGAGAAGATGGACGCTTATATAGAAGCATACTCCGGAAAAGGCGAAGAAAGCAACATAGTATCTTTCGTGAAATTCTGCGGCATTACTCGTGAGCAGTATATCGAGGTGATGGGTATGACCGACGTGTTGGATGAAAAGCTCACCCGACACCACCCCGACTGTCCGTACACCCACCGCGAATTTGTCGATGCGATCTTCGGCGACGATCCCGAATTATCGGAACGCATCTTCGATATCGACGTGTTTGACGGCCTGTGAAATTCTTGCGGTCGAAAATCGTATAAACACACACAAAAAAGCGGAACGGCGCGGCTGTTCCGCTTTTTTTGCACGTTTTTCGCGCGAATAATGGAAATATCCGTCAAAAGCGCATTGACTTTTGGGGTGGGGTGCGGTAGAATATAAGCGGTAAAATTTCACTGTTGATAGGAGATCAATTATGTACAAAGGACTGAATATCAAGCCGCCGTTTTTTGAGATCGGCCCGAAGGCGTATCTTTACGGCGAGCAGATGCTCAAACTCGCCAAGGTCATCGACAAGACCGCGATGAAATACGACGTGGATATCATCGTCACGCCGCAGTACACCGACATCCCCCTGCTCGCCGCCAACACCGAGCGCATCCACGTGTTTGCACAGCACATGGACTATCTGCCGGTCGGTCGCGGTCTGGGCAGCGTGCTCCCAGAGGCGGTCAAGGCCGCCGGCGCGGAGGGCGTCATGCTCAACCACGCGGAAAAGCCGCTCACCCTCGAAGAGGTTGAGCTGACCATTAAGCGCGCCGACGAGGTGGGGCTGGGCACCATCGTGTGCGCCAACACCGTCGAGGACGTCAAGGCGATCGCCAAGATGTCCCCCAACCTCATCGTCGCTGAGCCGACCGACCTGATCGGCACCGGTCAGACCAGCGACAGCAACTACGTGCTCGAAACCATCCGCACCGTGCGTGAGATCAACCCCGACATCATGGTATTGCAGGGTGCCGGCATCTCCAACGGGCAGGACGTGTACAACACCATCAAGCTCGGCGCCCAGGCGACCGGCTCGACCAGCGGCATCATCAAGGCCGCCGATCCCTACGCGATGGTGGAAGAGATGATCTACAACCTGCGCAAGGCGTGGGACGAAATGAACGGAAGTGCTTTATGAGAAAAGAAGCCATCGAACAGGCGAAAAACGCCTATCTGATCGAAAGCGAATGCATCAAAGAGATGCTCAACTACTTTGACGAGGACGTCTACGCCGAGGCGGTCGACCTGCTCAAAAACGCCACGCGCATCGGCGTGTCGGGCTGCGGTCACAGCGGCATCATCTGCCAGCATTTTGCCCATCTGCTGTGCTGCATCGACCAGCCGGCGCGTTTCATCTCCCCTGCCGAAGCGGTGCACGGCGCGACCGGCTTCTTGCAGGAGGGCGACGTGATGGTGTTCGCCTCGCGCGGCGGTAAGACGGGCGAGCTGCTCCCCATCCTTGACATCTGCCACAAGAAAGGCGTCAAGGTCATCACCGTCACCGAAAACCTTGAATCTCCCCTCGCCCTCGGCGCCGACGTCGTGCTCAAGCAATACGTCAACCGCGAGACCGACAAGTATAATTGTCAGGGCACCACCTCCTCGACCGCGCTGGCCGTGATCTTCCACGTGCTGCAGACCGCGCTCATCGAGGAGACCGATTTCAGAAACGAGCAGTTTGCCGTCGTGCACCCCGGCGGTGCGGTCGGCGAACGGCTTAATAAAAAATAATTTTTTGGAGGAAAAGAACTATGGAACTCAAAGTGTATCAGAAAGAACTCGAGCTGCAGTCCAGAGGTTGGATCCCGACCTTCCACGACATCCGCAAGGAAATCCTTGAGATGGTCGAGGACTCCGGCATTAAGAACGGCACCGTGGCGATCGTGTCTCACCACACCACCTGCTCGGTCATGGTTCAGGAGTGCTCCCACGACATCGACACCTTCGATCTGGAGTACCTGCAGCACGACCTGCTCGACATCATGCGCAAGATGATCCCCGACTTCGCCGAGGAGCATCAGTATCGTCACCCCGGCCCGATCCACGCCCAGTACGGCCGTTACGTCAACGAGCCCGGTGACTATTCTTCCATGAACACCGACGGTCACCTGCGCAGCTGCTTCTTCGGCCGCAGCGAGACCCTCACCATCAAGGACGGCAAGCTCGACCTGGGCCTGTTCGCGCACATCTACTTCATCGACTGGGATCACGTCATCGCCCGTCGCCGTCAGGTGAACATCACCATCATCGGTACTGCCGAGGATGTCAATGACAGAAAGTGGAACGGCGGCGCCGTCATCGACACCAAGCGTAAGTTTACCGACGAGGAGAAGGCTTACGACATCCACTACGATCTGCAGCAGCAGAGATAAGCACGGGTGACGCTACACCATGCTGTATTTTTTAGACACTGCCAACGTGGAGGATATTCGCCATTGTAACGAATTCTATCCTCTCTCCGGTGTGACCACCAACCCCTCCATCATCGCGCGAGAAAAGAAGGATTTCTGGACCCTTATCCGCGAGATCCGCGAGATCATCGGACCGAATAAATTGCTGTTCGCCCAGACGGTGCAAAGCAAAGCCGAAAAGATGGTGGAGGAAGCGAAGCTCTTAAACGAGCGAAGCGGCGGCGAATTCTGCATCAAGATCCCGATCAGCGAGGAGGGCCTGAAAGCCGCCTCCATTCTTAAAAAACAGGGGATCCACGTGCTTATGACCGCCATCTTCACCCCGGCGCAGGCGCTCATCGCCGCCAAAAGCGGTGCGGATTACGTTGCTCCCTACGTCAACCGACTGGATAACATCATCGCAGACGGCACCAACGTCGTCGCGGAGATCGTCAAACAGTTCGAGACCTATCCGTTGCCCTGCCAAGTGCTCGCCGCGAGCTTCCAAACCGCCGAACAGGTTCACAAATGCGCCGCTGCCGGCTGCCACGGTGTAACCGTTTCTGCGGATATCTTAAAGGCCGTCATCAACTATCCGATGACGGATTCCGCCGTGCTTCATTTTGACGCCGATTGGAAATCCGTCTATGGTGACAAGACCATTCTGGATTTTTAAGACGACCGCCCGGTGACACGCCGTCGGCGTGAAGCCGTCATATGCGTTTTCTTCGTCCGGCAGCAAAGCGACCCTTTGCTGCCGGACACTTATCTTTTATAAGCGAGGTTACCGCCATGTCGATTTATTTGTCCGTTGACCTGGGCACCACCGGCTGCCGCAGCGTCCTCTTTGACGACGCTCTGCACACGCTCGGCATCGCCTATGAGGAAAGCACCCTCATTACCCCAAAAGAGGGATGGACCGAGCAAGACGCCAACGTCTGGTGGAACATGACCAAAAGCACAGCCAAAGCTGCCATTGCCAAGGCCGGCGTTGACGGCAAAGCCGTGCGCGGCATCTCCATCAGCTCACAGGGTATCACCATTGTCCCCGTCGACGAGGCGCTCAATCCTCTGTGCAACGCGCTCAGTTGGCTGGACGTGCGCGCCGAGGAGCAAATCGCGCGCATCGAACGCGATTTCGGCGGCGAAGCGATATTTACCCTGACCGGCAAGCCGATCAACGCCTGCTACACCCTGCCGAAGCTGCTGTGGCTGATGCAGGAAAAGCCGGAAATCGTCGCTAAGACGTGGAAATTTCTCATGCCGATGGATTTCCTCATCGGCAAGCTGACCGGTCGTCCCGTGACCGATCACAGCATGGCGTCCGGCACGCTGTTCTACGACATCAAGAACGCCGTGTGGAGCGACGCGATCCTGTCACACTACGGCATCGATAAAAACACCCTGCCCGACATTCTGTGGAGCGGCGAGGCGGTGGGCGCCGTTCTGCCGTCGGTCGCCGAGGAGCTGGGACTCTCCCCTGACTGCGTGGTCGCGGTCGGCGCACAGGATCAGAAATGTGCCGCCTACGGCGCCGGCTTGGACGAGGGCGTCATGACCATATCGCTGGGCACGGCGGCGGCGATCACCAAGCGCTGGAACGAGGCAAAGACCGAGATCAACAAGGGCGTCGGCTGGTGCGGCTATGCACAGCCCGACACCTGGGTGACCGAGGGCGTCATCAACACCGCCGGTACCTGCCTGCGCTGGGTGCGCGACCGCATGTTCCGCGACGAGAAATACGCGGTCATCGACGCCGAGGCGACCGAGGCGCGCGCGCGCGGCAGTTCTCTGCTGTTCTATCCCTACATGGCAGGTCCGTCCTCCCCCGACTATTATCCCGACTCCGAGGGCGCGTTTTATGGTGTCAGCCTCGCTACCGAGCGCGGTGATTTTGCGCTGGCAGTGATGGAGGGCATTGCATTCCAGATCCGTATCCTGCTCGAAGCGATGGAGGCCTACGGCAACGTGCACACGCTCGTGTTGTTCGGCGGCGGTGCCAACAGCGACCTGTGGTGTCAGATCATCGCCGACGCCACCGGTCTGGCCATCAAGGTGCCGCCTACCCCCGAAGCGGCAAGCGCCGGTGCGGCGATGCTCGCGGCAAACGCCGTCGGCAACGCCATCAAGCCGCTTGGCTTCGCCAAGGAATACACGCCGAGCGAACGCACCGCCGACTATGACGAAAAATACGAAAAATACCGCCGCATTGAGAAAAAGCTCTGGGCGTAATCCGTAACCGCAGCTATCCCGTCGGGACAGCTGCGGTTTTTCTTTGGTATGATGCCAAATGGATAAAATTGAGATACAAATTGTACAAATACGCGCGCGACAAAATCGTTTATAATATAAGGGAATAAAGACACAGAAAGGATGTTGTTTTATGTTAAAGGCAAACATGACACGCGCGGACATCACGCCGCCGCAGGGACTCGAGCTTGCAGGTTTTCCGCACTATCCGCGGTATAACACCGGCTTCCACGATCCGCTGTACGCGGCGTGCATGTACTTAAACGACGGCAAGACCGAGATCGCCATGGTGACGCTGGACCTGCTCTTCTTCTCGAAGAAACACGTCGCCACCGTGCGCAACAAGGTCAAGGCCGCCTGCGGCGTTGAAAACGTGATGATCAGCTGCTCCCACACCCACTCGGGTCCGTGGGCGTCGGGTCGTCTGGATATCGAAAGTCTCGAAGCAGGCAAGGAACAGCCCAAGGAATACGTTGAAACGCTCATCGACACCATCGTTTCCATCATCTGCGAGGCAAAGGCAGGTGCGTTTGACGCCTACTTCACCGCCGGCACCACCATCTGCGGTGCCGAATCCGGCATCGGCGGTAACCGCCGCGTGCCCGGTGGCCCTCACGATCCGCTGGTCAGCGTGCTGGCGATCAAGGATGAGACCGACGTGCGCGGTATCATGGTCAACTACACCCTGCACCCGACCTTCATCCATGAGTGGAGCACCGTCTGCACCGCCGACTATCCCTGCTATCTGAAGATGCAGTTGGAGGAGATGGAGCCCAAGGCACTCGTCGGTTTTGCGCAGGGCGCGTCGGGCAACCAGTCCAGCCGCTACTATCGTCAGGGCGAAAGCTACGACGAGGCGGAGCGCGTCGGTCGCACCCTCGGCAAAGCCGCCCACACCGTGCTGGACAAGGCCGTGTGGACCAACGACCTGCCGCTGGCGGTCGCGTCCGCCGAGGTGGAGTTGTTGCTGCGTGACTTCGGCACCGAAGAAGATCTCATCGCCCAGGTCGAGCACGACGAGGCGATCTACAAGGATCTGTACGCACGCTACGGCCAGTCCACCAACCGCGAGGAGTATTATCTGTGGCAAAACGCCAACCTCAAGCTGCTCGGCTCGGAAGACCAGCTCGGCTACGTACGTATGCAGAAGAAGGGTATCAAGGTCGAACTGCTCGAAGACGAAGCGCCGGCCGAAGTGCAGGTCTTCCGCATCGGCGATATGATCGTTGTCGGTGTCCCCGGTGAGGTGTTCGTGGAATACGCGCTGTACGTCAAAGCAATCGCCGGTTTCGGTATGGTCGTCGTCAACGAACTCACCAACGGCGTTCTGCCCGGTTACCTGTACACCCCCGAATCCCTGGTGACCGGCGGCTACGAGACCGACACCTCGATGCTCAGCGAGCAGTTCGGCAAGGTGCTGTTCGACAAGGTGTTTGAGACCATCGAACGTGTGAAATAAGGAGTGAATACCATGATTTTCGGAAACGAACCCTTCAACTTTAAGGCGGCGGATTTCTATCCCTTCAAGAACCAGAAAGAGATCAACCGCGTGCGCAAGATCACCAAAGAGGATATCCTCGCCATGAACGGCTCGCACCCCACCAGCCCGACCATGAGCGTCAACGTTATCCGCAACGACGAGTTCGAGATGATCATGCTCACCGATATGATCAAGCGCATCGTCGATTCCGACCGCTATGACAAGCAGGTCGTCATGATCATGTGCAACCCCAACCCCACCTATCGCAAGGTGGCGTACATGCTGCGTGAGCTCGGCGTCAACTGCCGCAATGTGAAGTTCTATATGATGGACGAGTGGGCGGATCAGGACGGCAACGTCGCTCCCTTATCCTACAAGGCCGGCTTCGGTAACGCCTTCTACCGCTTCATGGTCGCCAACATCAAAGACCTCGGTTTCAAAGAGGAGAACTTCATCTACCACAGCAACAAGGTCACACCCGACTATTCCAAGATGCTGGAAGCGGACGGCGAGGCGGATATCGTGTATTCCGGTCCCGGCTGGCCGGCGCACCTCGCGTTCATCGACCCCGTCGAGGACTGGTTCAAACCCACCATGGAGGAATATCTCGAGCAGGGCGCCAAGGTCGCATCGCTGCACCCCTTGACCATCGCGCAGAACTCGCTGCACGGCTGCTTCGGCTGCTCGGGCGACATCTCCAAGGTGCCGCCGAAGGGCGCGATGATGGGTCCGCGCGACGCGATGAAGGCGAAGAACGTGCTGGACATGCACGGCATCACCACCGCCGGTTCGCACGTGTCCTGGCAGCGTCTGTCCTCGCGTCTGGCACTGTTCGGCGAGCCGAGCCAGGATGTGCCGGCGTCGATCTTACAGCTGCGTCACAACCCCACCAAGGTCATCATCAGCGAGACCCTCGCCTCCACCATCGTGGACGACGATATGTATCAGTATTAATAAGAAAAAACACCCGACGGTTGACCGTCGGGTGTTTTTTTATTCGATCGCAACGCCGTCCTCATCGTATAGAGTGAACGGAAATTCCTTGCGGTATTTAAGGGGAGCAACCCCCACACGGGATTTGAAAAACTTGGTGAAATAGTTATAATCCGCGATGCCGACCAACGCCGCGACCTCGTGCACGGGAGTGTCGGTGGCAGACAACAGACGTTTCGCCTCGCTGACACGCGCCTGCGCAATATGCTCGCCGATCGGGTGACCGAACGACTCGTTGGCGATCTCATACAGGCGGTTTTTGGATACGCCGAACTCCCGACAGATGCTCGCCACCGACAATTCGGCGGCAATGTTGGTACGGATATAGTCGTCCAGCCGAGACGCAACGGTGTTGTAGCCGATGTCGATATACTCCGACAGCCACAAATACCGCGTCGCCATCTTGAGAATGTTCGCGGCGGCGACCACCGCCTCCTGATCGAACACTTCCAGCTCCTCGTAGCTCTGCGTCAGATCCGCTATATCAATATCCAACTCGCGGCTGAGCTCTGCAAGCAGGGCGGTGTTGTCCGTCGTGCCGTCCTTGATCTGCCCGAACATCAAATACCCCAGTACCGTGTCTTTAAAGCGGATCGGCACCGCCGTATCTACCAAACCCGCGTGGCAGAGGTGAGAGGCCGGGCGGCCCTCGACGGCGCACGCCTTACACACCGTCATATCGCTCAGCAGGCACCTCTCTCTCCCTTTCGGCGTGCTTTTGATCATGCGGCAGAACGTACGCATGCCTTTCGGCTGGTAGCTGAGTTGACGGAAATCCGCATTCCACACGCTGATGGTCAGTCCCGTGAGCTGATAAAAATCGTATAACAGCTTATCCAGTTTTTCGACGTTAAAGTTAATTAGCATACAACCACCTCGCCTTCATTATATAGCATTTTTACCAACTTTTCAATAAAATCTTCTCCTTTGTGGGGAAGATTTTTCTATTTTCGGGAATTTCATTTCTATAAAACTACGCATGTTTTTTGTATGCTGTATTTACCAAGGTAAATAAGGAGGATATCTCTATGCAAAAAACGACCTTTGCCCTTTTCTTCGGCAACCGCGGCTTCTTCCCCGGTGAACTGGTCGCCGGCGCGCGTGAGGCGCTGGTGGCGGCGTGCGAAAAGAACGGCTACGGCTATATCATGATGGAGGAGGACCTGACGCGTTACGGCGCGGTCGAGACCATCAACGAAGGTAAGCTGTACGCGCAGTTTCTCGAGGAACACAAGGGCGAATACGACGGCATTATCCTGTCGATGCCCAATTTCAGCGACGAAAACGGCGCCGCGGTGGCGTTCAAGGACGTGGACGTGCCGATTTTGGTGCAAGCGTTCCCCGACGATATGGAACAGATGGACTTCGCCCATCGCCGCGATTCTATGTGCGGTAAACTGGCGATGTGCAACGTGCTGCGCCAGCTCGGCATCAAATACACGCTGACGGATACGTTTTGCGTCGATCCGCTGTCCGACGAGTTTGCGGAGGATCTGCGCCTATTCGCCGGCACCTGCCGCGTCGTCAAGGGAATGCGCAAATTCAACGTCGGTGCCATCGGTGCACGAACCACCGCGTTCAAGACCGTGCGCTACGACGAGATCGCGTTCCAAAACAAGCGTGTCAACGTCGAGACCATCGACATGTCCCGCGTGTTTGCGATGATGGACGCACTCGAGACCGACGCGCGCCTGGAGGAAAAGATGAAGCTGTACGCTTCTCTCTCCGACTTCGGCACCTATCCGCCCGAGAAGCTGGAGAATATTGCGCGCCTGGGCGTCGTCATCGACGACCTCATCGCCGAATACGACCTCGACGCGATCGCCATCCGCTGCTGGGACGAATTGCAGAAGAAATACGGCGTGGCACCCTGCCTCATTCTCGGCGAACTCAACGAGCGCGGCATCGCCGCGGCGTGCGAGCTGGACGTCACCAACGCGGTGATGATGCGCGCCATCGGTCTGGCCGCTAACTATCCCGTGATGTTGCTCGATGTCAACAACAACTTCCACAATGACCGCGACCGCATCATCTTCTTCCACTGCGGTCCCGCGCCGCAGTCGCTCATGCGCGGCAAGGGCACCATCGAGGAACACCTGATGTTCCGTAAATCCTACGGCGAGGGCAGCGGCGTCGGCATCAACAAGGGTAAGTTCATCGTCGACGATGTCACCGTCGGCAGCTTCAAGACCGAAAACGGCGGTCTGCACGCATTCGTCGCAGAGGGCGAGCTCACCGACGAGACTCTGCCCGAGGTGTTCTTCGGCTGCGGCACCGTGTTCAAAAAGGACAACGCCAACGGTCTGCTTCAGTACATGGCGAAGAACGGTTACCGTCACCACGTCGCGATCACCAAAGGACGCTATGCCGAAGCGGTGCGCGAAGCGTTCACCAACTATCTCGGTTACAATATTGACGTCATTTAAGGAGGAAAACGTATGAACAAGCTCGGTATTTTCGTAAACTTCTGGGAAAAGTCCTGGACCATCAACTACAAGTATTACATCGACAAGGTGCAGAAGCTCGGCTACGACATTCTTGAGTTCCAGGCGCAACCGCTGCTTGAAATGTCCGATGAGGAGTGCCGTTCCATCAAGAAATACGCCGACGAGCGCGGCATCAAGCTGTCGTACAGCCTCGGTCTCAACCCCAAATACGACGTCGCCAACCCCGATAAGGCGGTGCGCGACGGCGGCATCAAGTATCTGTCCAACATCGTGCGTAAGATCGCGGTGATGGAGGGCGAATTGTTCTCCGGCGTCACCTACGCCGGCTGGGGCGTTCCGAACTACTTTGTCGATGAAAAGGAAAAGGAAGCCCTGTTTGCACGCAGCGTCGACAGCATGCAGCAGGTCATGAAGGTTGCCGAAAAGGAAGGCGTGACGGTCTGCTGTGAGGCGGTCAACCGTTTCGAGTCGCCGCTGATCAACACCGCCGCCGAGGCCATCGCCTATGCAGACGCAGTCAACAGCAAGAACATCGGCATCCACCTCGACACCTATCACATGAACATCGAGGAGAACAGCATCGGCGACGCGATCCGTCTGGTCGGCAAGCGTCTGCGCCACTTCCACACGGGCGAGAACAACCGCAACGTCCCCGGCCGCGGTCATCTCGACTGGGATGAGATCTTTCAGGCGCTCAAGGACATCGACTACAAGCGTGATATTGTCTCCGAGCCGTTCTTGCAGATGGGCGACGAGGTCGGCTACGACATTCGCGTCTGGCGCCCGATCCTCGAGAACCCGACCGAGGAACGCCTCGACAGCGAAGCGAAGTACCTGCTCGACTTCACCAAAGGCATGCTGAAAAAATATGATATTTAAGTAAACGCACAACCCCTGCGAGGCGAAAGTTCACTTCGCAGGGGTTGCTTTTTATTTGCGATATTGTTTTGGCGCTTTTCCGTAAGTTTTTTTGTACACGCGGCTGAAATAATTGTAATCGGCAAAGCCTACATCACGAGCGATCTGAGACACTCGCCGGTCGGTGGTTTTAAGCAGTTTTCTTGCTGTCTGCATACGGCGGCGCAGGATATAGCGAGAAACGCCCATGTTGGCCTCCGATTTAAAGATATCATACAACCGCGTTCTGCCCACACCCAACACACCGCACAATTGCTCGGGCGAAATATCTTCTGATAAATGGTTTTCAATATGCGTCTTTGCCGCCTCAAACAGCCTGTTGCTTTCCGGAACGATTAGTTCCTTCAAAATAATGTACGACGTACACACTTCCATAATTTTGGCGGCGGCAGTTATTTCGTCGGAAGATTTGTACCCAATGACATCGATGGCGCATTTCAGATCATCAGAGTCCAAGCCGTATGTCGTTGTCCATTTGTCTATATTGTTATACAAATCGCTCTTATCAGACACGTCGGTAATCTGCCCAAACATTAGATACCCAATGATCTTACCGTTTTCATGCAGAGGCGTGACCGCCTCTACCAATCCTGCGTGGCATTTGTAAATGCAAAGTGCATTTTGCTTCTCGCATTTTTGAGCCGCGCGACGATCAGCATATCGGCACTTTCGACGTGTCTTTGGGCAACTTTTCATTTGCTTGCAAAACCAACAATCCTCTTTCGGGTACGAGATGATCTCATGAAACTCCGCATCAAATAACACAAAACGGATGCCGGACAGTATGTAAAACGATTTCATCACTTCTTCGAGCTGTGCGCGATCAAACTGTAGCATTATAAAAAATTCGCCTCCTGCGTACAAATTTACCATTTTTCGCATATTGGTATCTATGATTATACACCCCGTTTCGATAAAATGAAAGTGCAAATTTAAAATGGAGGGATATTTATGAAAAAACAGACCTTTGCACTGTATTTCGGCAACCGCGGCTTTATGCCCGCGGAACTTATCGAGGGCGCTCGCCAAGACATGATCAAGGCGGTCACAGACGCCGGCTATGACTACATTATTATGGATAAAGAGGCGACTCGCTACGGTGCCGTAGAGACTCGTGATGAGGGACTCCTGTATGCGCAGTGGCTTAAGTCCCACGCAGGCGAATACGACGGGGTCATCTTGTGTATGCCCATCTTCGTCGACGAGAACGGTGCAATTGCAGCGTTGCAGGACGCGGGTGTTCCGATTTTGATGCAGGCATATCCTGACGAGATCGGCAAAATGGATTTTGCTCACCGTCGCGATGCCTATTGTGGAAAATTCTCCGTCACCGACGTATTTGAGCAGTACCGCGTGCCATATACCGTGATGAAACCGCACGTCGTTCACCCATGCTCTCCCCAGTTTGCTCAAAATCTGCACGATTTTGCCGCGATCTGCCGTGTTGTCAACGGGATGAAGCGGTTTAATATCGGTTGTATCGGCGCACGTACCACCGCATTTAAAACTGTGCGTTTTGATGAACTGACCATGCAACGCCACGGTATCAACGTTGAGTCGTTCGACTTATCGGAACTCTTTGAGCTCACGCGTGCCAAAGCAGATAACGACGACAAAGTGCTCGAAAAGATTGCCGCATTGGAAAAATACACCGATTTTTCCAATGTGCCGCAGGAAAAGAAGACCATGCTCGCTAAGATCAGCGTTGTCATCGACGAATACATTGAGAACTATCACCTCGACGCAATCGCTCTGCGTTGTTGGAATGAGATGGAAACCTATCTGCGCGTATGTCCTTGCGTGTTGATCTCCGAACTCAACGATCGCGGCATCACCGCCTCCTGCGAGATCGATATGTGCTCCGCAATCACCATGCGCGCGCTGTCCCTCGCCACCGAAGGCCCTGCGGCGTGTCTTGACTGGAACAACAACTACGGCGACGACCCAGATAAGGTCATTCTCTTCCACTGCGGTTCCACCGCACAGAAGCTGATGAAAGAAACCGGCACCGTCACCTCACACAAAATGTTCGACAAGGGAGATCCGGGCAGTGGGTGGGGTACCAACGAAGGCCGCATCGCCGCTTTCCCTATGACATTCTCCAACTGTAAAACCGAAGACGGTAAAATCACTATTTATTTCAGCGAGGGCGAATTTACCGATGATAACATCGAAGATGAATTCTTCGGATGCGGCGGCGTTGCCAAGATCGACGGTCTGCAAGATAAGCTGTTGCGTCTGGCGAGAGGCGGATTCAAACACCACACCACCGTCGCAAACGGACATGTCAAAACCGTTCTCGAAGAAGCGTTCAAATACTATCTCGGCTATGACGTCGTGAGCATTGAGGGGTAACATATGATTTTTGCCGGACTGGATATAGGAACAACGGGGTGTAAGATCGCCCTGTACGATGAATCGTGCTCTCTTCTCAACACTTACTACAAAGAATACGACGTCGTTCATAATAACGGGTGTCATGAAATCGATTTCACCGACGTGAAAAACGGAGTTTTCTCCATTCTCAAAACCGCCGTCGACAACTACCGCATAGATGCACTGGGCGTGACGAGCTTCGGCGAGACGTTCGCAATGCTCGATGACAACGATACCGTGCTGGCTCCCTCTATGCTGTACACCGACCCGCGTGGCAAAGAGGAATGTGCATTTCTGTGCGAGCAATTCGGAGAAGATACCCTCACCTTGTTGACAGGGGTTAAACCCCATCCAATGTACAGCGTCGCGAAGATTATGTGGCAGAAAACACATAATGAGGATCTGTTCGCCAAGTGTAAACGTATTCTGCTGGGCGAGGATTTTATCATTTACTCGCTGACAGGCAATGCACAGATCGACTATTCTCTCGCCGCACGTACTGCTGCGTTCGATATTGAAAACAAACGCTGGCTCAATGACGTTTTTAACGCAATCGGCGTAGACGTATCGCTGATGTCCACGCCCGTCCCCTCAGGAACCGTTGCAGGCAATATTACCGATCAAGTGAAAAAGGATCTTGGCATTGATTATGACATTACCGTCGTCAACGGCTGCCACGACCAAGTAGCAGGACTGATCGGCTCGGGCGTTTTTTTGACAGATCAGGCGATGGACGGCACGGGCACGGTAGAGTGTATCCCTGTCATCCTTAGTGAAAAGCCGAGCGACACGGCATTCTATAAAGGCGGATATTCCGTTGTGCCGTATCTCGGCGATCTATACGCATGCTATGCCCTTTCGTTCACCGGCGGCGCGACGCTAAAATGGTTTCGCGATAACTTTGCCGAGCTGGAAACAGCGCAAGCCGAACAAAGCGGAAAAAACATCTATGCCGAACTGGATAAACTGGTCAAGGACATGCCCACGGGCATTCTTGTGTTGCCGCATTTTGCCGGCGCAGCAACGCCGTATATGGACAACGATTCCAAGGCGGCTTTCATTGGCATTACGTTGGAAACCTCCAAGTACGATCTATACAAAGCATTGATGGAGGGTACGTCCTACGAAATGCTGCTCAACTTCAACACCCTGAAGGACCAGACGGGAGATATCGCTGAAATCCGCGCAACCGGTGGCGGTGCGACATCCGACGTATGGTTGCAGATTAAGGCAGATATTCTAAACACGGATATCACTGCGCTATCCTGCAAAGAGATTGGCGCCGCAGGCAGCGCGGCACTGGCAGGCACCGCACTTGGCGTCTTTGGGTCGCTTAACGATGCCGTCCACTTAATGGCTCCCGTGCGTAAGGTCTTCTCGCCAAACGAGGCCACTGTACCGATCTACCGTGAATTATACAAAAAATATGCAAATCTATACCGTGCAGTAAAGGGGTTGTAATTATGCTGGTAAATTTAAAAGACATTCTTAAAATCGCCGAGGATAAAAGCATCGCGATCGGTTGCTTTAATGCTCCCGATCTCAGTTGCCTGCGTGCCGTCGTGCGCGCTGCCGAAGAGATGGGACAGCCCGTCGTTATCACACACGCTCAACTTCACGAGGAAAAAGGTCTGTGCACAATGGACGAGGTCGCGCCCATTATTCTGTGGTACGCAAAAAAGGCAAACGTGCCGATCTGCGTGCACCTTGATCACGGTACCACACTCGACTACATCGCACGCGGATTAGACATCGGTTTTACTTCCGTTATGTATGACGGCTCGGAACTGCCGCTTGAAGACAATATCGCCAACACCAAGAAGGTGGTGGCAATGGCAAAACAATACGGCGCTTCTGTTGAGGCGGAACTCGGTTCGATGGGTGCGCGCGGCGGCGGATTTGGTGGTGCAACTACCGCGAGCGATGACGATAAACGCGTATCGATTTATACCGAACCGGATGACGCAGCAGACTTTGTCAAGCAAACAGGTGTCGACGCACTCGCTTGTGCGTTCGGCACGGCACACGGATTTTACAATACCGTACCGAAGCTGGATTTCGAACGCGTATCCGCCATTCGAAAAGCCATCGGCGGGCTGCCGATCGTCATGCACGGCGGTTCAGGGGTCACTGACGAAGACTATGCCAAGGTTGTCGCACGTGGCGTGAGAAAAGTCAACTATTATACCTATATGGCCAAGGCAGGCGCTGAGGCGGTATCAAATAGACAGTACACCCAGTTCCACGATGTACTCAAAGATGCCGAAGCAGCAATGAAAGAAAATGTCAAAGCAGCGATCAAGTTGTTCTCTGCCAAAAGATAAGGTAAATCACCGTGCGAATCGGATTTCCGCCCCACGGGAAGGCATTTCCGCACATCTTACAGTTCTTCCGCTTTCTTTTTATATCCAAATCAGCGGTACGTGGATAACTTGTCAATGATGAAAAGTCATCTGCCGCCCAACTTCCTCCTTGACATTGACAGAATTAGCCAGTACAATATAGGTGGTGAAAATTGGTCTGCCGCACGTTTCAGAGGGAGGTATTTAATGGATTCGATACTGGAATTCTGGGGACAAATGACAGCCAATCCGCTATTGTTCATTGCCGTCGTGCTTACGCTCGGCGTGATCCTGGTCAACGGCTGGACCGACGCCCCAAACGCGATCGCCACCTGCGTCGTCACACGCTGTATGCCGCCGAAAGCGGCGATTCTCATGGCGGCGGTGTTCAACTTCCTCGGCGTGTTCGTCATGACACTCATCAACTCCACCGTTGCCGAGACCATCACGAAAATGGTGGACTTCGGCACCGACCCCGATAAAGCGATCATCGCGCTCAGCGCCGCTCTGTTCGCCATCGTGCTGTGGGCGACGCTCGCGTGGCTGTTCGGCATCCCGACGAGCGAAAGTCACGCGCTCATCGCAGGTCTGACCGGCAGCGCCATCGCCCTGCGCGGCAGCTTCGAGGGCGTTAACGGCGACGAATGGGTCAAGGTTATCTACGGCATCGGCATCTCGGTCGCGCTCGGCTTCGGCTTCGGCTGGCTGGTGTGCAAGCTCGTCACCGCCATATTCTATAAGGCAAACCGCCCGAAGACCGAGCCCTTCTTCCGCGGCGCACAGATCGCCGGCGCCGCTTCAATGGCGTTCATGCACGGCGCACAGGACGGACAAAAGTTTATGGGCGTCGTGTTGCTGTGTGTATATATGTCCAAGGGACAAGGCCTGCCGTCGGACATCAACATCGCACAGGATTATCTGTGGCTGATGATCCTCTGCTCAGTCATCATGGCCGCCGGCACCGCAATGGGCGGTAAAAAGATCATCAAATCCGTCGGCATGGACATGGTCAAGTTGGAAAAATACCAAGGCTTCTCGGCAGACATCGCCTCGTCGCTGTCGCTGGTGTTCTGCTCAGTGTTCGGCCTGCCGGTTTCCACCACCCATGCCAAGACCACCGCAATCATGGGTGTCGGCGCCGTCAAACGCGTCTCCGCCATCAACTTCGGCGTCGTCAAGGAGATGGTGCTCACATGGGTGCTGACCTTCCCCGGCTGTGGCCTGGTTGGCTTCTTAATGACAAAACTGTTTATGTTCATATTTACTTGATAGAAAGGAAGACGGAAAATGGCTAAAGGTGATAAATTCTATTTTGACAACTTCGTGGCAAGCACCGAGCTCGCCAAACAAGCGGCGCTCTATCTGGTGGAGTGCATGAAAACCTACGATTCCGACAAGATCGAGAATATGCTCGAAGAGATGCACAAGATTGAGCACGCCGCCGACATGAAAAAGCACGAGATGAGCGAGGCGCTCGCCAAGGCATTCGTCACCCCCGTCGACCGTGAGGATCTGGCTATGCTCAGCGACACCCTCGATCAAGTGCCGGACACCATCGAGGAGATCCTGCAAAAGTTCTATATCTACAACATTAAGACCGTCGATCCCTCCACCGTACAGTTTGCCGAGAAACTCGTGCATTCCTGCGAGCTGCTGTGCGAGCTGATGCAGGAGTTTGCGAACTTCAAGCGCTCCAAAAAAATCAAGTCGCTCATCATCGCCCTCAACGATGTCGAGGAAGAATGCGATCAGCTGTATCTGACATCGATGCGCGCGATCTCCAAGAACCCTGCCGACGCCTATACGGCGATCTCGTTCTGCAAGATCTACGACTGCTTCGAGTCCTGCGCGGATGCCTGCGAACACGTCAGCGAATGCGTCGCCACGGTCATTATGAAAAACACCTGATAAACAAGCAAAAACAGCGGAGTGGAAGATCCACTCCGCTGTTTTTTTTACCATTCGATCGGGGTCATGCCGTGCCGTTGCAGGATGGTGTTCGTCTCAGAAAAGTGCCGACAGCCGAAGAAGCCGCGCGAAGCAGACAACGGACTTGGATGCACCGTTTGCAGCTTGTAATGAATGGGGTTTTGAATGAGCTGTCCCTTACGCTGGGCGTGTGCGCCCCACAGCAAAAACACCACCGGCGTTTGCTTGCGGTCGAGTTCCGAAATGATACGGTCGGTGACGCGTTCCCAGCCGATGTCCTTGTGGCTGGTCGGCTGTCCCTCACGCACGGTGAGCACCGTGTTGAGCAGCAGCACGCCCTGCCGCGCCCAATCGGTCAGATCGCCGTTCGGCGGCGTCGGTTTGCCGACGTCGGTCGCCAGTTCTTTGAATATGTTTTTGAGCGACGGCGGCGGCACCACGCCGGGCTTGACAGAAAAACACAGCCCGTGCGCCTGTCCGGCACCGTGGTAGGGATCCTGCCCGATGATGACCACCTTGGTGTCGGCAAATGAGGTATAGCGCAGTGCGTTGAAGATATCCCCCATCGGCGGATACACGCGCCGTGTAGCATACTCCTGCTTCAAGGTCTGCCGCAGGGTTTGATAATAATCCTTGTCCCACTCATCCGCCAAAACGGCGTCCCAGTCGTTACCGAGTCGTACCATACCGATCCATCCTTTGTTTGATCGCCTGCCGCACGGCAGACCGATTTTCACCATCTGTATTGTACTGGTTAGCGGCGCCGATGTCAAGAGCGTTCAGCCGTCGACCTGCGCGGTACGGTCCCGATCGCTCCGCTTGCGTTGTAAAAAACCATTGAAAAATTGCGGTGTAAATGCTATGATGGTGTTAATCCTTTTATCGTATGGAGTGAGAGTATGGAAAAGTTTTTGGGCTTTGATATCGGCGGCACCAAATGCGCCGTCGTGCTGGGTGACCGCGACGGCAACGTGGAAAAGAAGATCCGTTTTGAGACGACGGATTTTGACACCACGCTTGACGCCCTGCTGAAAGCCGGCGAAGCGTTGTTCGAGGAAGACGTAGCGGCGCTCGGCGTATCCTGCGGCGGTCCGCTCAACTCCAAAAAAGGGCTTATCCTGTCACCGCCCAACCTGCCCGGTTGGGACGAGGTGCCCATCCTGCATATTCTGGAAACCAAGTTCGGACGCCCCGCTTTTCTTAAAAACGACGCAGACGCCTGCGCCATCGCGGAATGGACGTGGGGCAACGCCGCCGGCTGCCAAAACGCCGTTTTTCTCACCTGCAGCACCGGCATGGGCGCCGGCTTGATCCTCAACGGCAAGCCGTATTCCGGCACCTGTGACATGGCCGGCGAGGCAGGGCATATCCGCCTCTACCCCGACGGCCATATCGGCTATGGCAAGCGCGGCTCGTTCGAGGGCTGTTGCAGCGGCGGCGGCATGGCGCAATATGGTCTGGGCAGTGCCAAAGACCTTGCGATCGCCGCGCTCAACGGCGACGAGCGCGCGTGCGAAGTGTACGCGCAGTTCGGGCGCGATCTCGGCAAGGGCATCGCCTATATCGTCGACATCCTCAACCCCGAGGTGGTCGTCATCGGAAGCATCTTCGAGCGTGCGCGCGAGCTCATCGAGCCGTATATGCTCGAAACTCTGCGCGAGGAGGCGTTGCCGCATTCGCTGGAGGTGCTCAAAATTCTCCCTGCCAAGCTCGGAGACGAGCTGGGCGACAAGGCGGCGCTGAGCGTCGCGTTTAACGGATACGCCGAAAGGAAGACCGTGCTATGAGCAAGAAAAAGCCGTATATTTTCATGGTGTCCACCAAGCCGGACATCTCCTCGTATAAATGGATCGGCACCGAGCTGTCACTGCTGTCCACCATCATTCTGTGGACGCTGTGGCTGTTCCGTCTGCTGTCGCTGTACCAACACCTCAAAGCGATCAAGCGCGTCATCGGCGGCAAGCTCGCGACCATTCGCAACGCCGATCCCATGACGCTGTCGCCCGTTGGGGCGTTCGTGCGCCGCCTGATCAAGAAGCCCACAGGACACAAGATCACCAACGAATCGGGACGACCGGATATTCCGCCGATGATGGGCGAGATCTATTTCATCTGCTGGACGGTGCTGTTCGCCTTGGCGCACGCGTTCGACTGGGACAACCTTGCCTTACGCATTCTGACGGTGTATTATCTGTTTGAATCCTGCGTATGGATCTTCTATTATACGGTGTTCCGCCGCTTTTTCGAAGTTGGCTATTCCATCTATCACAAGCTGGAATACCTCACGGCGATGTTCCTCATCATTCCCACGCAGGCGCTATGCTTTGCCAAGCTGTACGGTCTGACCTTCCGCACCATGCTGATGGGCCTGCTCGGCGGCGCGGCGGAAGATACGCCCTTCCCCGTCGTGATCCTCGGGTGTCTGTTCTCCGCCATCGTTATCAGCATGATCATCTCCACCTTCCCGATGGAGGCGATCAAAAAGGAGGACACGCGCCCGAATATGTTTATCGTCGGTTGCGGTGACGTGGTGACGCAGCGCCTGTATCCGGCGCTGGTCAACGGCAAGCACGCCAAAAAACTGCTAGTATACGACCTCGAAGGCGCGCCCGAAAGCGCCGTGCCCTGCACGCGGCTTCAAGACGAAGCGGCGATCGGCGAAGCGATCGACCGCCGCGTCACCGATAAGGACGTCGTGTGGGTTGAAACGCCCTCTTTCGCACACGTTTCTTACGTCAAACGACTGTTGGATACCGACGCGCGACTCATCGTGGTGGAAAAGCCGATCGCCGTCAGCGAGCAAGACCTCGCCGCCGTCGAAGCGCTGGTCAAGAACCCGAAAACACGTTCGCGGCTGTTCTTTTTGAGCTATTACACGCTGGAAAAGGCGTTGCCGCTGCATTTCCTCGCCCATTTTAACGATGCACACGAGAAATATCTGGATATCGACGACGAAAGCCTCATTAAAAATTGGCGCGTGCTGCTCGGCGCGCTGCGCTGCGCCAAAGTGCACATCTGCGAAGGCGCCGACGACCGCGGCTGGGTCTATAAAAGCGAAAACGGCGGTCACCTGCTGGAAACCTTCCTGCACAACGTGCTCATCGCCTCGCTCATGTGCGGCGATCCGCGCAAATGGACCGACGTCGCATACAGCGAACGCGAGACCGACACGGGCGCCGACGCCATCGAGCTGACCGCCAAATGCGGACAGGCGACCATCGAGTTGTATCAGGAGAAAAACGCGCCGCCGCAGGACTGCAACCGCTTTGCGCAGTTTGTGTTCGCGCATGGAACGATCGAGATCGACCTTGACGCGAAGCTGGCGACCATCTTCTTTGTGGATATGGATAAGCACAGCACCCTGTCGGTCAAGCAGGAATACGCCGACAAGTACAGCGTGCTCGCAGATATGGCGGCGCGCGTGGCGTCCGGCGAATGCCGCGCCGACAAGACCGACGGCTATCCCTTGCAGGTCGAAACTATCCGCTGGCTGATGGGGCTGAAAAAATAATACGCATAACACAACAGGTTCAAAAAGTAAATCTTG
>JAFQFY010000050.1 GCA_017398485.1 Clostridia bacterium | reverse complement strand
TCTGCTTTCAAGCAACATAGCAATTCTTTTATCTCTACCTATAAGTTCTGCAAATTTAGTAGACTGAATTAAAAAAGCACTCTCATGTTCTTTAAGTGTTTGCAATTTGATTTTATCTAATGCAGCAGTATTCTTTTGAATTTCTTTTTCTACTAAAGCTTTACTTGCCTCAAAATAATCAATAATATTATCAAATTTAATACCTAAATTCTCTGCTATTGCAATCGCTCTCTGCTTTTTGATTTCAGTGTCTAAATTATAAATCTTTTTCTTTTTACACTCTTTATAAAAAAGTTTTTTTGCCTCTTTTTCACCGATTTTTGCATTGGTTGAAACATTATTATTCCAAAAAGAAGAAACAATCGGACTTAAAACAAAAAATAAGATAGCAATTATAATTGCGATTATCCATGCCATAAAGAACCCCTCCTCAATTTAAACTATTTTAACATAATTAGGCAATATTTACAAGCCCTTATTAAAATATAACTTTTGTTTCGTATGTTGATACATACCGGTGGAAGTAGTAGCAGACCAATTTACGGGGATATTTCCATGCAGTTCCCCGGAGAGTTTATAATCACGAATGAAAGAGTTATCTTTTTGAGTAGTCAGAAGGGTTTTAAGCTGAAACACCAAAACATTACCGCTGCAACTGCCTATAAAGATGGATTTGCATTCCAAAGCAAAAGCACAAGCTATGCAACCCAATGCAACCCGTATCAAAAAATGCGTTTGTAGCCAAGCAAAACGGAGCATCGCTTGTCGGTGCTCCGTTTTACTTTGTGCAAGTGGTGGATGGCGGGGCGGCTTTGAGTTTGAGCTTTTCTCAGTCGACTTGCCGCCCCCAAGCGTATGTCGCAAGCGCCATACGCCCAAGTTAGCTGTAATTATCGGTTGACTCACCATATTTTTCGCCTATGGCGAAAAATATCAGGCAGCATTGCAAACCGACAACTGCCGTAGAACCGCAAATTGATTTTGCAATGGTGCAGAGTTCAAAGTCTCGCCACATACTCCTTGCATCCTTCAAGAGTCTCGCCACTCGGACCAAAGAAAGAGAGATGGGCAATCGCCCATCTCTCTTTCTTTACCTATATTCCCTTTTGATTCCACTCTCGTCCGCGTCGATGTTAATCGCGGTCAGCGGTGCGCCGTGGCGCTTGACGATCTCCTCCGCCAACGGATTCTCGATCTCGCGGCGAATGAGGTTGCGCAGATCGCGCGCGCCGCGCTTGCCGCCATGGGACTTCTCCGCCAGCGCGGTAAGCGCCGCGTCGGTCCAAGAAAGCGTGATGCCGCGCTCCGCGAGCGGCGCGACCAGCTCGGTGAGCATCAGCCGCGCGATATCAACGAAGTTTTCCTTCGTCAGCGGACGGAAGAACACGATCTCGTCCACGCGCCCGATAAATTCCGGACGCAGGAAGTCGCCCAGCGCCTTGACGGCGCGGTCCTTCGCCGCCTCGCCCTCGGTCTTGCCGAAGCCCATGAGGTTTTCTTTGAGCTGGCTGCCGGCGTTGGAGGTCATAACGATGACGGTGTTTTCAAAATTCACCACACGCCCGTGCGCATCGGTCACGCGACCCTCGTCGAGGATCTGCAACAGCAGATTCAGCACGTCGGGATGCGCCTTCTCGATCTCGTCGAATAAGATCACGGAATACGGCTTGCGGCGCACCTTTTCGGTGAGCTGACCTGCCTCGTCGTAGCCGACGTAGCCGGGCGGCGAGCCGATAAGCCGCGACACCGCGTGCTTCTCCATAAACTCGGACATATCCAAGCGGATCAGCGTCTCGGGGGTGTCGAACAACTGCGCGGCGAGCACCTTGACCAGCTCGGTCTTGCCGATGCCGGTCGAACCGACGAAGATAAAGGACGCCGGGCGGCGCCGTGGGCTGATCTGCACGCGGCTGCGGCGGATGGCGGCGGCGACCGCCTGCACGGCCTCCTCCTGTCCCACTACCTTTTCACGCAGGGCGTCCTCAAGCTGTGCCAGACGACCCAGCTCACTCTCCTGCACCTTCGCCGCCGGGATGCCGGTCCACAGCTCGATGACACGCGCAAGCGCCTCCATCGTCACCGGCGCGGCGGTCGCTTCGGGGCGAAGCTGTTCCAACTGCTGCTGTACCTGCATGAGCTGTGCGCGCGTCTTGGTGAGAGTCTCGTAGTCAATGCTCTCCGCCTGCATAGCGGTCTCTTCCTCGTTCTTCAAGCGCGCTTCATCCGCTTGCAGGCTTGCGAATTGCTCCGCCTTCTTGTTTGCCAGCGCGGTCGCGGCGCATGCCTCGTCAAGCAGGTCGATCGCCTTATCCGGCAAGAAGCGGTCGGTGATATAGCGTTCCGCAAGCGTCACCGCGCGGCGCAACACCTCATCCGCCACCTTGACGCCGTGATATTGCTCGTAATACGGGCATACGCCTTGCAGAATGCGGTAGGCATCCTCCACCGACGGCTCTTCCACCGTCACCGGCTGGAAACGGCGTTCAAGCGCCGCGTCTTTTTCAATGTATTTACGGTATTCGTTAAAGGTGGTCGCACCGACGACTTGGATCTCGCCGCGCGACAACGCCGGCTTGAGAATGTTCGCGGCAGACATACTGCCCTCGGAATCACCCGTGCCGACGAGGGTATGCACCTCGTCAATAAACAAGATCACGTTGCCTGCCGCCTTGACCTCTTCGACGAGACCCTTGATGCGGCTTTCAAACTGGCCGCGGAACTGGGTGCCTGCGACCAGCGCGGTCATATCCAGCAGATGCAGTTCCTTGTCTTTCAAGCGCGGCGGCACCTGACCGGCGACCATGCGCTGCGCAAGCCCTTCCGCGATCGCGGTCTTGCCGACACCCGGCTCGCCGATAAGGCAGGGGTTGTTTTTGGTGCGGCGCGAGAGGATCTGGGTGACACGGTAGATCTCGCGCTCGCGCCCGATGGTCGGGTCCATGCCGCCCTTGCGCGCCTTGGCGGTCAGGTCGGTGGTGTACTGATCGAGGTATTTGCGCTTTTTCTCTTTGTCTTCTTTTTTCTTTTTGGGCGGTTTTTCACCCTCGGCACCGCTTGCCGACGGTGCGCCGCCCGGCATCATGCCGCCAAAGAGATTCTGCAAAAACGGAAACGCCGGTGCGCCGCCGGGGGAGAAATCCTCATCCCCGTCTTCGCCCTCGCCCTCGTTCATCGCCATCATCTCTTCGATCTGCTCGTTCATCTGCTCGATATCCTCTTCGCTGATACCGAACTTTTGCAGCATATCGTTGACCGGCTGGATGCCCAGTTCTTTGGCGCAAGAGAGGCAATAGCCCTCGTTAGCGGTCTCGCCGTTATCCACACGGGTGACGAATACCACCGCCGGGCGCTTCTTACAACGTATACAAGTCATCATGGGTGTCATCCTTTCTCGGTCTCAATGGGCGCGGTCGGTTCCACGGCGTCACGGCGCATCTCGATGAACATGCGCAGATAGCCGGCAAACGCCAACAGCATAAACACCGCCACAAGCGCCACGAGGGCGTACAGCACCCACGGTGCAGACGCGCTCAGCTCATCGTGCCACAGCACGATGACCAGCATCGTCACATAAAACAGCACCGTTGACACCTTGCCGAACCACTTGGCACCCTGCGCCTGCACCTTTTTGCGCAGCAGCAGGATGCCGCCGATGGCCTGCGCCGACTCCTTGACAAAGCACAACACGGTCAGCGGCAGTAATTCGGTATACCGCGTCGTCAGGCAGATCACCACCGCGACCTGCGTGAGCTTATCCGACAAGGGATCGAGCAGCTTGCCGCAGTCGGTGATCATGTTAAACCGCCGCGCGACAAAGCCGTCCACCGCGTCGGTCAGACCCGACACGAGCAATACGCCGAACGCCCACCAATCCTGCCCGAGCAAATACAGCGTGACGAACGCCGGTATGAGCGCGATGCGCAACACCGACAGGGCGTTGGGAATATTCCATTTCCATTCAACGTTCAAAATCTGCATGAAAAAAGACCTTCTTTACACGATTTATTGTGTGACTAAAACGTCCTGTACCACGGCAGTGAGAGGGCTAACACCTATAAGCCAGTTGACGAGGGTGGTCTGCCCGACGGTCTGCAAGGTCAGCGCATCGCCCAGAATGCCGGTCGCCGCGACTAACTGCATTGCCGTCGCCGCAACCATCGCCCACAGCACACCGGACACCACGCCGCCGACTAATCCAAGCGTTTTATTGAGCTGTTTGAGCACGGGCAACTTCGCCACGACGTTGAGCACGCGCATGAGCAAGGACACGAGAATGTACACGAGGATAAACAGAATCAGCGAGCACACCGCCTTGAGTATCGGCAACATGATCGGGCGCACCACCGCGTTGACACTCTCGGAGATCGGCGTCTGCGTCCCGATGGGCATTGTATTCGCCAGGTCGTTTACATCTTCAATGCCTGCCTGTGCGAGCAGAGTTTTCACGAACGAGGGCAGGGCCGTATAGGCATTGTCCAACTTCTCGATCGCACTGCCCTGCGCCTGCTCGTACTGCTCCGCTACCGTAGCGGTCACGACCGGCTCGACGGTCTCATCATACAGAAACTGTGACACCGGCGTGCTGAACAACGCCGACACCGCCAACGCCACCACCAGCGCAATCACACCGGCAACGGTCTTGATAAAGCCGCGCTTCATCCCGATGGTCACGCACGACAGGAAAATTAGTATGACCGCAATATCCAATAAATATTTCACGCGTATTCCTCCGATCCGTATGTCTATGGGTTATTCCATTTCGTATTCTTGTATAGCGCTCAAGCCGAGCACGATGGCGCGGTTGCCCGACAGCACCGCCTGCTGGCCGTCTGCCTCGACGGTCGCCGAACGGCCGGCGCCGTTTTGCTTGACGACCTGCGCAATATTGCTCGTCAGAAGCAAATACTGCGAATCCTTTTCCGACAACTGTCGAAATTCGCCGTCAAAGGACACACGCGCAGTTTCCTTGCCGCTTTTATCCAGCACGATGACCGAGCCGCCGTGGGTGTCACCCATCGGACGCACCGCCAACGCCACGCTGTTATTGGCGACGGCGTAGCCGAGCAGCTGTTGACCGGTGATCGGGTACAACGCCGTATCCTTGCCGTCCAGCGGCACCAATACGGCGCCGCTCTCGCCAACCGCCGTCAGGTGCTTGTTGTCCAGGAAATTCAGACGATACAACAAGGTGTCGGTCGCCGTATACCGAAACGCGGCCTGCGTATCGGTCGAGGACAGAGAAAATGCCTCCACCGAAGTGTTGACGACGCCGCCCACCGCCTCAACGCTGAGCACGGCCACCGTCTTGCCGTCGGCTGACAGCGTCACGTCGCTCGCGAGGGTAGCACGCTTGCGCGAGTACAGCACCTCGCCGTTCTTGTCGTACACGGTCAGTTCCACCGCATAGCCTTGGGTGCCTTGGGTAAGCACCGCCATCTGCCCTTTGCTGTTCACTGCCGCGGTGAGAACGGTCTGGTCGAGGGTCAGATCCTTCACCTGCGCCGAACGGGTGGTGAGCAACAACCGCTTGCCTCCCTGCTCGACGACCAGCACGTATTTGCCCGCGGTACGCAATGACGCGGAAGAATAGGTGCAGGGATACCGCGTCACCTCGCCGCCCTTGTCGTTATAATAGGTCAGGTAGCTGTCACTGAGCGTGACGTTATAGGTCTGGCTTCGCACGAGCTGTTGCACGTTTGAGCCGGAAATATCCACCGGATAGGTGCCGGAAGCGTCGCTGATGAGATCTTGCAGGCGTGCGAATAATTTATCGGGCGCCATGGTGTCCCAGTTGCTCCACACCAACCACGCGGTCAGCGCGACCGCCACCACCAGAACCAATCGCTTCCACATGAGCAGTCTCGTGCGCTTTTTGCGGCGACGGCGCATCTCCTCGTGCGAGAGCGGCCTGTCTTCTTGCTCGACCGCTTTACGCTTTCTTTTATCTGCCATCAGCCACCCTCCTCATCGTAAAATACTCGTTGCAGACACAGGCCCTTGGCCGGCGCCGTCGGACCGGCAGCGGCGCGCTCGCCGCTCGCCAGGATCAAGGGGATCGCATCCGACGCCAAGCGCCCGTCTGCGATCTCCAATAAGGTGCCCACCATGATGCGCACCATGTTATACAGAAACCCGTCGGCCTCGACGGAAAAGATCACGAGATCCCCTTGCCGTTCCACGCGGCAGTCGTGCACGGTGCGAACCGTGTCCTGCACGTCACTGCCCGCCGCACAAAAGGCGGCAAAGTCGTGAGTGCCTATGTAATCCGCCGCCGCGCGGCACAGCGCCGTTTCGTCCAGCCGCTGTTTGCGGTGCAGGGCGTAACGGTCGTATACGGGATGGCGTTGCGTGCCGTTCCAGATGCGGTAGATATACCGCTTACCACGCGCGTGATAGCGCGGATGAAATCCTGCCGCCACCTCACGCACGTCGTACACCGCGATATCCCGCGGCAGGTGGAAGTTGAGCGCGCTCGCCAGCTTATCCCCTCGCAGAGAGGAATCGGTGTCCAGCGCACAGCAGAACATATCCGCGTGCACGCCGGCGTCGGTGCGACTGCAACCGGTCACCGCGGCGCGCACGCCGGTGACCGCCTCCACGGCGTCCTGTAAGACATGCTGTACGGTCACGCCGTTGGGCTGTACCTGCCAGCCGTGATACGCCGTTCCGTCGTAGCGCAACGTAATGAGCAACCGAGCCATGACCGCACCTCCTTACAAAAGTCAGTTAAGAACCGAGCCAAAACGAACGTTAAGCGCGATCAGCACCGCAAGCACCAGCAGATACACCGCCAGCGCGATCCAGTCGCGCGGAGCAGAACACAGTTTTTTCATGCGCGTACGCCCCTCGCCGCCCTGATAACAGCGGCATTCCATCGCCATCGCCAGATCGTAGGCGCGGCGGAAGGAGGACACGAACAGCGGAATGATGATCGGCACGAGCGCCTTGACGCGCTGAATAAGGCCGCCGCTTTCCATATCCGCGCCGCGCGCCTTTTGCGCCGACATGATCTTGCCCGTTTCCTCCACGAGCGTGGGGATAAACCGCAGGGCAATGGTCATCATCATCGCGATCTCGTGCGCGTTGACGCGCAACACCTTCAGCGGCGCGAGCATATACTCGATCGCATCGGTCAGCGCGGTCGGGGTGGTGGTGTAGGTCAACAGCGAGCTGCCCATCACCAAGCACGCGATGCGCACCGCGATAAACGCGGCGTTGTTTAGTCCCTGCGTGGTGATCTTCACCGGACCGAGCTGCACCAACACCGTGCCGCCGGTAACGTAAAATATCTGCAACACCGCGGTGAACGCGACGATGAGCAATATAGGCTTTACACTGCGCCACAGCAGCTTGATCGGCAGACGGGACAGCGCCACCGTCACCGCCAACAGCACCACAGCACCGCACAGGCTGATCCAGTTGCGCGGAATGAACACCAGCACGATGAACAGCATCGTCAGGGTGAGCTTCATGCGCGGATCCAAACGGTGCAAAAGCGAATTCCCGGGGAAATATTGTCCGAGCGTAATATCGTTCAGCATGCGCGCTCACCTCCCAACAGCGGGAGCAGGCGCTCGATCGCCTGCTCAACGGTGTACACGTCGGTGGCGATATCCACGCCCTGCTGTCGCAAAAGCAGTAGGATCTTGGTCACGGCAGGCACGGTCAGACCCATCTGCTCCAGCTCCTCGGCGCGTGCAAACACGCGCTCGACGGTGTCCAGCATGGCAACCTCGCCCTCGCGCATCACCAATACGCGGTCTGCCAGACGTGCGATGTCCTCCATGCTGTGCGACACCAACAGCACCGTCGTGCCGCGTCGGGCGCGATAGTCGCGGATGAGCGATAATATCTGTTCACGACCGCGCGGATCCAAGCCTGCGGTCGGTTCGTCCAAAATCAGAATTTCCGGCTCCATCGCCAGCACGCCGGCGATCGCGGCGCGGCGCTTTTCGCCGCCCGACAGGTCGAAGGGTGATTTTTCCAACAGCGCCTCGTCCAGACCAACGTCCGCCGCCGCGCGACGCACCCGTCGGTCGATCTCCGCGTCGTCCAGACCCATGTTACGCGGTCCGAACGCGATATCTTTATAGATCGTATCTTCGAATAACTGATATTCGGGATACTGAAACACCATGCCGACACGAAAGCGCACGGCGCGAATATTTTTCGGCTTTTCCCAAATATCCTGCCCGTCGAGCAGAATTTTTCCCTCGGTCGGGCGCAACAGACCGTTGAGGTGCTGTATGAGCGTCGATTTCCCCGAGCCGGTGTGCCCGATAATGCCGAGCAACTCGCCCGAAACGGTTTTGAGCGACACATCGCGAATGGCGTGCTGCTCGAACGGCGAGCCTGCCGCATAGGTATGGGTGATGTTTTGTATATCCAGCACGGCCATCGGTCGCTCCTCCTTTTTTGTGTAATTTCCGGATTATTTCTTCATTCTCTCGAGCAACGCCGCCGCACACTCCTCGGGTGTGAGGATATCCGACGGCAAATCAACGCCTCGCGCGCGCAGGGCGGCACACAACGCCGTCGGCTGCGGCACGTCAAGACCGACCGAGCGCAGCAGATCGCCGTTGGCAAACACCACCTGCGGCGTGCCGTCGGTGAGCACCTTTCCCTCGTCCATCACCACCACGCGATCCGCCATAGCGGCCTCTTCCATATAGTGGGTGATGAGCACCACCGTCATGCCCTGCTCACGATTGAGGCGGCAAACGGTATCCAGCACCTCGCGACGGCCGCGCGGATCCAGCATCGCGGTTGGCTCATCAAGCACGATGCAATCGGGGTGCATCGCCAGCACGCCGGCGATGGCGATGCGCTGCTTCTGTCCGCCGGACAGCTTGTGCGGCGAGTGGTCGCGATACTCCCACATATCCACCGCGCGCAACGCCTCGTCCACACGCTCCCGAATGGTCTCGGGCGGCAACCCGAGGTTCTCGGGGCCGAAGGCAACGTCCTCCTCGACGATGGTGGACACCAGCTGGTTATCGGGGTTTTGCAACACCATGCCGACCATGCGGCGCACGGGGTAGGTGTTCTCCGCCGCCGCGGTATCGAGTCCGTCCACCAGCACCCGACCGCCGCTCGGTAACAATAACGCGTTAAAATGCTTCGCCAAGGTGGATTTGCCGCACCCGTTGTGACCGAGCAGGGCAACGAATGAACCTTTTTTTACTTCAAGATCGACGCCCTGTAACACCGCATGAGGAACGACCTGCGGCGTATCGCTGTCGTAATGAAAATGCACCTGTTCGACCGATAGCATCGCCATCGCTCCTTTCGATTGATCATTTTGCGCGCCACATGGCGGTCGCGCCGCACGGCAGCACCAAACCGCTCGCCGTCACCGGCAGACCGATCTCGTCAGCGCTCAATTCGCCGCTCAGCCCTTTGGGCAACAGCGAGCCGAGCACATACTGCATCACCGACGGGGACAAGCCCGTCGTGTAGGAATTGATAAGGAAAAACAGCGGCTTATCCGACAGGAGCTTGACGCATTCCTGCACCAGAGGATAAATCTGCTCCTCCAGCTTCCACACCTCGCCGCCCGGACCGCGTCCGTAAGACGGCGGATCCATCAAAATGCCGTCGTAGGTGTTGCCGCGGCGCAGCTCGCGCTGCACGAATTTGCCGCAGTCGTCCACCAGCCACCGCATCGGACGGTCAGCGAGTCCCGACGCGACCGCATTCTCCTTGCCCCACGCGACCATACCCTTGGAGGCGTCAACGTGGGTCACATGCGCACCGGCCGCGAGGCAGGCGAGCGTCGCGCCTCCGGTATAGCCGAAGAGGTTGAGCACCTTGATCGGGCGGTCGGCGGCGCCGATAAGCGACGCCATGACGTCCCAGTTGACCGCCTGCTCGGGAAACAGACCCGTATGCTTAAAGCCCATCGGCTTTAACGCAAATTTCAGCTCTCCATACGAGATCTGCCAGCTGTCCGGCAGGGAACGCAAGCGCTCCCACTGACCGCCGCCGGTATTTGAGCGGTGGTAGCGTGCGTGCGCCTGCTTCCAGCGCGGATCGCGGCGCGGCGTATCCCACAAGATCTGCGGATCGGGGCGAATGAGCAAAATATCCCCCCAACGCTCCAACCGTTCGCCGCGCGACGCGTCCAACAGTTCGTAGTCTTTCCAGTTTTGTGCTGCTCTCATACTGCTTCGTCCTTAAAACATCGTTTGTCCGTTTTGATCCATACCGAGATGGGCGTACGCCGCCGGCAACACCACGCGTCCGCGCGGCGTGCGGCTGATAAAGCCGATCTGCATCAAATACGGCTCGTACACGTCCTCGATGGTGACTGCTTCCTCGCCGATCATCGCGGCGAGCGTTTCCAGACCGACGGGACCGCCGTTATAATGGCGGATCATCGCTTCCAGCATACGGCGATCGACCATATCCAGACCCAGTTCATCCACCTCCATGCGGTCCAGCGCCTGCCGTGCGGAGGCTTTGTCTATGACGCCGCCGCCGAGTATCTGCGCAAAGTCGCGCACGCGTTTGAGCATGCGGTTGGCGATACGGGGCGTGCCGCGACACCGCGACGCGATCTCCAAGGCGCCCTCGTCCTCGCAAGGAACGTCCAATATCCGCGCACTGCGCGCAACGATCTTGGCAAGCTCCTCGGGAGTGTACAGTTCCAAACGCGCAATGACGCCGAAACGGTCGCGAAGCGGTGCAGACAACTGTCCTGCGCGCGTGGTCGCGCCGATGAGGGTGAATTTCTGCAACGGCAGATGGATGGACGCCGCGCCCTGTCCCTTACCGTTGATGATGTCGATGGCAAAGTCCTCCATCGCCGGATACAGGATCTCCTCCACCGTGCGCGGCAGGCGGTGGATCTCGTCGATAAAGAGCACGTCGCCCTCTTCCATGTTAGTCAACAGAGCCGCCAGATCGCCCGGACGCTCCAACGCAGGACCCGAGGTGATACGGAAATTGACGCCCAGCTCGTTGGCGATGATCGCCGCGAGGGTGGTCTTGCCCAGACCGGGAGGGCCGTATAACAACACGTGGTCCAGCGCCTCGTGACGCTCCTTGGCCGCGTCGATGAACACCGACAGATTTTCTTTGACTTTTTCCTGCCCGATATACTCACGCAGGCTGCGCGGACGTAAGGGATTATCCCCGTCGTCCTCCGGCAGATATTCCATGGATACCAAGCGGTTTTCCAGATCCATCTCGTGATCCATCGCGCTTCCCTCCTATTCGGTCATGCACATACTGACCCAGTTTTCACTATACAGAATCTATGATACCATATTATAATAAAAAAATAAAGTCTATCTGTTAAAAAAATCGCGGCAAAATGTAAATTGTTTATAACAAAACCGCCCTCTCCGACGCAAAAGCCGAAGAGGGCGGTCAAAAATGCATTAATAATAGATCTTGCCGGGGGTGACGTAGTACAACGGGTTGACGCGCGAGCCGTTTTTGAGCACCTCAAAGTGCAGGTGCGGCCCGGTCGAGCGGCCCGTCGAGCCGATCAGACCGATGACCTGGTTGCGCGACACCGTCTGTCCGTTGACAACTTTGATGGAGTTCAGGTGCGCGTACAGCGTCGCCAAGCCGTTGGCGTGCTGGATCTTGACGCAGTAACCGTAGGCGCCGTTCCAGCCGGCGAAGGTGACCTTGCCGCCGTCTGCGGCACAGGCAGGCTTGTTGCGCACCGTCACCGGGCCGTTGGCGATATCCAACGCGTAGTGACCGGCCTTCCAACCACGCGACATGTTGCTGCAGATCGGCACAGGCCAGGACATCTTGCCCTTGGATACGCCGTCACCGACCACGACCTGCGAGCCATCGGGACCGCTGACCGGCTGGGTGCCGCGCTCAACGACCTTGTCGACGGGTTGCTTGGTAACCGTCTTGGATACGATCTTGCGTCCCGTCTCGGCGCCGTCGATATAGGTGATCTCCGCGACGATATCCTGACTGCCCTCGCGGCCGTATGTCTTGACGACCGACCAGGTCACGGGCTTGCTCGTGTTGTTTTTATACACTGTCTTATAGTCGATCTTCTCGGTGTATTGAATGGTCTTGATGATCTTGACCTGCAACAGCGTTTGCGGCTTTTGAACGATAAGCTCGTCGCCGACGCGCACGATGTCGGTATTGGCAAACGCCGGGTTCATCGCACGCAACTCGGAGGTGGTCATATTATTGCGCACCGCAATGGTGCTCAGCGTGTCGCCCGCCTGCACGGCGTAGGTCTTCATGACCACCGCCTCGGCAGTCAGCGCGTCCTCCATCGCGGACGCGCCCTTCACAGACGACGCCGGGAACAGGCCCTCTACCGTCTCCACCTTCTGCACAAATTCAGCGCGCAAGGTGGTGTCGTTTTGATCGTAGTTCGCGTCTTTGCGCTTGAGACCGTCCAGAACCGCGTTGAGTTCGGTCTTGGACTCCATCGAGGCAATAAACTTGCCGTCAACGTACAGACCGACCGCTTCAGCGATGGAGTCGCCCGCGGTGCGCAGGATCTCGTCACACAATTCGGAATCGCTCAGCGTCTCGCGCGCACCCTTGATGGCGATTGTCAACTTCGGGGACGCTTCCACCGAGAATGAGTTGTCAACGTTGACGACGCGATTGGTCGCCAAGCCCGCGGCGGAATTATACACCGTCGCGCTGTCGATATAGCCGAGCGACGCGCCGCGATAGGTCAGCTCCAGACAAAACTCCGTGCCCGACCACGCGGCCAGCGTGACGACCAGCGCCAGTACGCCGGCAACCGGTCCTGCCAGTCGCCACACGGCATTGAGTTCTTCGCGATAACGGCGCACGCCGCGCAGGAACAACTGCCACAGGCACGGAAACACCGCGAGTTTCCGCTCTTTGGTCGCCGCCGCAAGCTCGCGCGCGGCAACGGGGAACGCTGCACGGATGCCGTTCCAACCACGCTTGACGCGGCGCACGCGTCGCAACACCGTACGGTGCCAAAATAGCTTGACGCGGCGGCGCGCAGGCGCGCTCCACGCGCAAAAACGCCGCCACGACCGACGCGCCAGACGGATCACGTAAGCGCCGACCGTGTAATGGAAGCGGTACGCCGCCTCGCGCGCGATCGCCGCTTTTTGCGCAAAGGACGTGCAACACGGCTTTATATGAGCAAATAATTGCTGTATTTTCGTTTGAATTTTCTTCAAAAACAGGCCTCCTTTATGCCGACCTCACGGTGTGACCGTCGGCTTCGATTCGGTCGTATAAGTGAGAAAAACATCTCCCATAATGGTTTATTATACCGCGAAAACAGGCAAAAAGCAATGCTTTTGCCGCAGGTTTGGGTTTAGTGCATAAAACGGGGGAACGATTTTAGGGAATATCCCTAAAATATTCACTCACGCCGGATAGGTCAGTTGTGCCTCGGTGTAGCCGTCGAGCACCGCCGCCATCGACGCCGCCCACTGCCGCGCCGTGGGCAGATCGTGTTCGAGCCAGTTACCGCATTCCGCCTGTGTCGCACCGGGGATCTCGCCCTCAAAATCGGCGCAAAACGCCATCGCTTCGCGCATCAGGCGGATCGCATCTGCGTGCGCGATGCCGCGCGTGAGGAAATAAAACCCCGTGCGACAGCCCATCGGTCCGAAATAGATGATGCCGTCCTTGAACACGCTGTTACGCACGTAGGTCGCCACAAGATGCTCGATGGTGTGCATGGCGTCCGTGGGCAGATACGGCGGCATATTCGGGCGCACGAATCGCACGTCGTAGGTAATGACGTCACCATCCGTACGCGAGATATACATCCCCGGCATCAGCGTGTCGTGGTTAATGCAAAAACTGGCGATCTTTTCCATATCCACCCATCCTTTCTTGCAGGCGTTTTTTGCGCCGCTGTTGCAGTATAGCAAATTTGTCGAAAAAAAGCAACTCACCCATTCGTAAAAAATGTTTCCAATTTTCACAAAAAATGTTTGCATTTTTGAAAATTTGTGTTATACTACTTTTACATGGGAAAATATTTTATACGGAGGTATTCAATATGAAAAAAGCAATTGCCATTCTTTTGACTCTGGTTTTGATCGTCGGCCTGTCCGTGCCTGCCTTTGCGGCCAAGAGCCCGAACGGTCAGGAATATCACAAGGTCGTCGTCATTCAGGGTAACGACCACGCCGACAGCGACGTCGCTCCCGAAAAGGCGGAGAACGTCACCTTCAACACCGTCAACGCCGGCAAGTCTATCACGGTCAAGGCTGACCCCGAGAAGGGCAAGTTCGACGGCTGGAAGATCTACAAGGCTGACGGTACCGAGGCCGTCGCGGGCGTCGACTATAAGATCCTCGGTGTCGCTACGCTGGCCAGCACCGAGATGGAGATCGTTCCCCTGAACACCATCGTCATCGCGGCGAACTACGACAACGTCGTGACCGAGACCATCATCGTCAACGACGAGGATGAGGCTCCCGAGACCGGCGACAGCACCGTTGCGGTGCTCGGCGCGGTCGCACTGATCGCTCTGTGCGGCACCGTCGTTGCCAAGAAGCAGCTCGCAAAATAAGATCTGATCTGTCAAAACGCCGCGATGCGTCGCATCGCGGCGTTTTTCTTTGCGAAGAATTGACAGCCAAACCCCGTTGCATTATAATATAATAACGATATTAAAAGGAGGCGAGCTCCGTGGACGAACAACAGAACACGAGAAAACGCGGCTGGCGTATTGCCATGATCGCGTGCGGCGCCGTGTGCGTGCTGTGCGTCATCGGCATCATCGCCTATTCCCTGCCCGGTTGGTTGCCGTGGGGGACCGTCGTGCCGCCGACCTCGTCGCAGGACGGCACGGACGAAAACCTGTCGGAAAATCCCATCGACTTTGCCTCCCTGCAGGCAAAAAATCCCGACACCGTCGCATGGATCAGCATCCCCGGCACCAAGATCGACTATCCCGTCATGCGCAGCGGCCGCGATCGCGCGGAAAACTTCTATCTCGACCACAACAGCGACGGTGAGAAGCACCGTGCCGGTGCGATCTATATGCAGAAGATCAACAGCGGCGACTTCACCGACCGCAACACCGTGCTGTACGGACACAACATGGCCAACGGCTCGATGTTCTCGTGGTTGCACCGGTATAAGAAAAAGACCTTCTTCGACGAGCATCGCACCATCACGGTGTATACGCCCGGTCATATTCTCACCTACGAGATCTACTCGGCGTTTTTATATGACAACCGTCATATTCTCAACTCATTTAACTTCGACTCCGACGAGGATTACGCCGCGTTTTTGCAACAGACGCTCAACCCGTCCACCATGGTACGCCAGGTGCGCGAAGGCGTGAGCGTCACCACCGCGGCGCGCATCATCACGTTGAGTACCTGTAACTCTCATTCCGGCGAACGCTATCTCGTGATAGGAGTGCTGACCCATGACCAAAGAACCAAATAAAACGCCGAAGCGGCGCGGCGCGCGCATCGCACTTATTGTGCTTGCCGTGCTCGCGGCGATCGCGTTGACGCTCGGTTGCGTCGCCTATGCTCTGTATTGGCACGGACGTTCTTCCCTGCTCGGTCACGGCGGCGACATCGACACGCCCGAATCGCTCGTCGACAGTGCCGATGAGGACGGTCAGACCGTCACCTACCAAGGCGCAGACTATGCGTATAATAAAAATGTCGTGAGCCTGTTGTTTATCGGCGTGGATAAATCCGACATCAACCAAGACGCCGTCTACGGCAAAAACGGGCAGGCAGACAGCCTGTTTCTCGCGGCCCTTGACACCAAAACGGGCGCCGTCAAGATCCTCCCCATCTCGCGCGAAACGATGGCGGAGGTCAACGTCTACGCCTCCGACGGCGCTTATATCGGCGTGCAAAAGCTACAGCTTTGCCTCGCTTACGCCTACGCCGCTACCCCCGAGGAGGGGTGTGAAAACGTCTGCCGTTCGGTGCAACGCCTGCTGTATAATATCCCCATCGACGGCTACGTCGCCATCGACCTTGCCGGCGTAAAAGCGCTCAACAACGCCGTCGGCGGCGTGCGCGTGACCGCGCCGGAGGATCTGACCTTCCGCCATTCGCCGACCGACGTCACCCGTATCGAAAAAGGACAGACGATCACCCTCAACGATAAGACCGTCATCTCCTATATCCAACACCGCGGCGACGACGTCAACGCGAACAACCGCCGCATGCAACGCCAACAGCAGTTCCTCAACGAGTTTATCCGCATCGCGGCAAACAACGTCAAAAAGAATTTTACCCTCTTGGAAAAATATTACAGCATCGCCAAACCGTATGCAGTCAGCGATCTGACGCTGTCGAAGATCACCTATCTTGCAAGCACCTATCTCGTCGGCGGCCGGATCGCACCGAACTATATCCCCGTGACCGGCAACACCGTCATGGGGGAACAATACGTCGAATTCTATCCCGACGAGGCCGTTCTGTACGAGGCAGTGCTCGCCGCGTTCTATACCAAAGTTTAAGGAGTTAACCTATGCAACCCATCAAAGCCGTCATCTGGGATCTGGACGGGACCCTGCTCAACACGCTCGACGATCTGACCGCCGCGGTCAACGCCGCTCTGCGCCTGCACGCCATGCCCGAGCGCACCGCCGACGAGGTGCGCACCTTCATCGGCAACGGCGTGCGTAAGCTCATTGAGCGTTCCATGCCGTGCGCGGATGACGCCGACGAGGTGGATCGCGTACTGGCGGATTTTCGCGTCTATTACCGGGATCACCACACCGATCTGACCGCACCCTACGAAGGGGTCGTCGACACCCTGCGCGCGCTCAAAGCCGCCGGCGTTTTGTCGGTAGTGGTATCCAACAAGATCGAACCGGAGGCGATCGCGCTCGCACGGCATTTCTTCCCCGATCTGCTCGACGCAGTGGTGGGCGACGCACCGCCGCGCCCTGCCAAACCGGCACCCGACGGCGTGCTCATCGCACTCGACAAGCTCGGCGTCGCGGTCGAGCAGACGGTGTTCGTCGGGGATATGACGGTGGATATTATCACCGCACGCAACCTCGGCATCCCCTGCCTCGCGGTGACCTGGGGCTTCTCCACCGTTGACACACTGCGCGACGCCGGCGCACCGTACATCATCGACCGACCGCACCAAGTGGTCGAGTTCGTGAAGGCCAAAGGATAAGCAGAAATCAAAAAGCCTGAAACTATGCATAGTTTCAGGCTTTTTCTTTTATGTTACATGACCGGCTGTTTCTGCTTAACGCGATCGCGCAGATCCTTCGCCGGACCGGAGATGCCGTTGGGGTAATAATAGATCGCCCAGGTGTATTTATACTCCGTAAAGGTCTCACCCCAAGTGTATTTCTCACCCGTTTTATTGCCGTAGGCGTCGTAGGTGTAGGTGTGCTTCTCGCCGTTCGGATAGGTCTCGGCGATCACGCGACCGGCATCGTCGTAGGTGTATTCCGCAAGGCCGGAACCGTTCTGCGTCTCGATCTCTTGCGGTGTGACGGTGGTTTTCATACCGTTTTCATAAGTGACAAGCGTTTTGATATGATTGCCGGACTCGTCGTAGAGATATTCTTCTTTATACGTGCCGGCTTCGGTAACCTTAACGAAAGTGCGCCGCCTGCCTGCGTCGTCGTAGGTGTAGGTGCTCACGCTGTTCTTGGTCTTCGTTTCAACAAGCCGATCATTCTCGTCGTAGGCGTAGACCGTCGCGTATTTCGTCCCCTCGAAAGTGGCATCTATACGCGTAAGGTTGCCGCTCGTATCATAGGTGTACTGTTGGCGGCCGAGCTTGCCGAAGCTGGAAGTCGAGGTCTGTACCAGCGGCACGAACTCAAACTTGCTGAGCTCGGTCATCGCCTCGTCGGCGCTCGACGCGCGAAAGCTCTCGTACGCTTTAAGAAATTCGCCGCTTTGCAGATAGGCTTCGCCCTGACGATATTCATCATCGACGCGCGCACACGCCGCAAGCGACACCGCGAGCATCGCCGCACACGCAACGCACAACATCCGTCTTATCCGTTTCATGTTTCCACCGCCTTAACGCTTTTTGTGAAACTACCTTTATTTTACCGAAAAAAGCCGCTTTTCGCAAGCCTTTTTGCACACTTTCCCGTTTATTTTCGCGGCAAATGCTTGACAAGCGGCATTTTTGAAAGTATAATTGTATACAATTATACGGATATAAATTTATACCTTATTATAAAGGAAGGAGTTATCGTATGTTAGAATTATCCCCTCGCAGCAACCTGCTGGAACAGAAATCGTACAAATACTCATTGCAGGACGTTGACGAGCCGCAGTTGTATCGCGACGTATACAGCTACGACACCGTGCCGCGCGTGCCGTTCAACCATCGCCGCGTGCCGATGGGCATGCCCGAGGAGATCTGGATCACCGACACCTCCCTGCGCGACGGACAGCAGTCCATTGAGCCATACACGGTCGAGCAGATCGTTCAGCTGTATAAATACATGTCCAGACTCGGCGGTCCCTACGGCATCATTCGCCAAACGGAGATGTTCGTATACAGCCAGAAGGATCGCGAAGCGGTGCAGAAGTGCCAGGAGCTCGGGTTGGAATTCCCCGAGATCACGACCTGGATCCGCGCGAGCAAGGAGGACTTCAAGCTCGTGCGCGACCTCGGCATCCGCGAAACGGGCATGCTCATGAGCTGCTCCGACTACCACATCTTCAAGAAGCTCAGAATGTCGCGTAAGCAGGCGATGGATCTCTATCTCGGCGCCGTCAAAGAGGCGTTTGCGGCCGGCGTCATGCCGCGATGCCATCTGGAGGATATTACGCGCGCAGATTTCTACGGCTTCGTCGTGCCTTTTGTCAACGAGCTGATGGAGCTCAGCCGCGAGGCCGGCATCCCCGTGCGTATCCGCGCGTGCGATACCATGGGCTACGGCGTGCCGTACACCGAGGTCGCCCTGCCGCGCAGCGTACCGGGCATCATCTACGGCTTGCAGCACTATTCCGACGTGCCGAGCGAAATGCTCGAATGGCACGGTCACAACGACTTCTACAAAGCGGTCGCCAACGCCGCGACTGCTTGGATGTACGGCGCCTGCGCGGTCAACTGCTCTCTGCTGGGCATCGGCGAGCGCACCGGCAACGTGCCGCTGGAAGCGATGGTCATGGAATACGCTTCCCTGCGCGGCTCGCTCGACGGCATGGACACCACCGTCATCACCGAGATCGCGGAGTATTTCAAAAACGAGATCGGCTACGACGTGCCGCCGATGACCCCCTTCGTCGGGCGCAACTTTAACGTCACGCGCGCCGGCATCCACGCCGACGGTCTGCTCAAGGACGAGGAGATCTACAATATTTTCGATACCAAGAAAATCCTCGGTCGCGCCGCCTCGGTTGCCATCAGCAAGACCTCGGGTCTCGCCGGCATCGCCTACTGGATCAACGAGAATTATCGCTTGACCGGCGACAAGATGGTGGATAAACGCAGTCCTCTGGTCGTTAAACTCAAAGAATGGGTCGACCGAGAGTACGAGGACGGACGTCAGACCAGCCTCTCCAACCGAGAGTTGGAGGAGAAGATCACCGAGTTTTCAAACGGTGAATTGTAAGGAGAACGAGTATGAATAAGCATAAAAGCATTTCTCTCGCCGACATTGTTTTTGAACGGTTGGAGAACGATATCCTCGGCGGTAAATACGCCTACGGCGAAGTGCTGACCGAGGCGCGCCTATGTGAAGAGATGGGCGTCAGCCGCACCCCCATCCGCGAGGCGATCCGCCGACTCGAGCAGGAGAACATCCTGCGTGAGTCGGGCAAGGGCATGGTGGTGCAGGGCATCACCGCCGAGGACATCGCGGACATTCTCGATATCCGCGTGCGCATCGAGGGCATCGCCGCGCGCCGCGCCGCCGAGAAGATGACCCCTGAACAGAAAAAGGCGCTGGTCAACGCCGTGGACCTGCAAGAGTTCTACGTGTCCAAGGCGGATCCCGACAACGTGCAGTGGCAGGACCACGCGTTTCACGAGATGATCTACGAGGGCTGCGGCAGTACCACCCTGCAAAGTACGCTGGTGCCGTTGCACCGCAAGGCACAAAAGTTCCGCCGCGCCTCCGTGGAAAAGATCAACCGCGCACACGAGTCCACCGGCGAGCATCGCCGCATCTGCGATGCGATCCTCGCCGGTGACGGCGATGCCGCCGAAGCGGCGATGAACGACCACCTGCTGCACGCACGCGAAAGCATGATCGGACAGCTCGGCATAGATTAAGGAGCATCAATTTATGGGACTGACAATCGCACAAAAGATCATTAAAGAACACCTCGTCAGCGGCGAGATGATCGCAGGCAACGAGATCGCCCTGCGCATCGACCAGACGCTGACGCAGGACGCCACCGGCACGATGGCGTATCTGGAATTCGAGACCATCGGCATTCCGCGCGTGCGCACCGAGCGCAGCGTCGCCTATATCGACCACAACACCCTGCAATCCGGTTTCGAGAATGCCGACGACCACCGCTATATCCAGTCGGTGTGCAAAAAGCACGGCATCTACTTCTCGCGCCCGGGCAACGGCATCTGTCATCAGGTGCATCTCGAGCGCTTCGGCAAGCCGGGCAAGACCCTCATCGGCTCGGACAGCCACACCCCCACCGGCGGTGGAATCGGCATGCTCGCCATGGGCGCGGGCGGTCTGGATGTCGCGGTCGCGATGGGCGGCGGCGCTTACTACATCACCATGCCGAAGATGCTCAAGGTCGAGCTGACCGGCAAATTGCGCCCGTTCGTCACCGCCAAGGACGTCAGCCTCGAGATCCTGCGCCAGCTGTCGGTCAAGGGCGGCGTCGGCTACATCGTCGAATGGAGCGGCGAAGGCGTTGCCACCTTGACGGTGCCCGAGCGTGCCACCATCACCAACATGGGCACCGAGCTCGGCGCCACCACCTCCATCTTCCCCTCCGACGAGGTCACGCGCGCATTCCTCAAGGCCGAGGGTCGCGAGGAGGATTACACTCCTCTTGCCAGCGATCCCGACGCCGTCTACGACAAGGTCATTCACATTGACCTGTCGACGCTCGAACCGCTGATCGCCTGTCCCCACAGCCCCGACAACGTCGTGACGGTCGCCTCGCTCAAAGGCACCAAGGTCGACCAGGTGTGTATCGGCTCCTGCACCAACTCGTCGCTTCTCGACATGCTAAAGGTTGCCGCCCTGCTCAAGGGTTGTACCATTCAGCCGTCGGTCAGCCTGTCCATTTCCCCCGGCTCCAAACAGGTGCTCACCATGCTCGCGGAATGCGGTGCGCTCACCGACATTCTCGCCTCCGGCGCGCGCGTATTGGAATGTGCGTGCGGCCCGTGCATCGGCATGGGCTTCTCCCCCAACTCAGGCGGCGTGAGCCTGCGCACCTTTAACCGCAACTTCGAGGGCCGCAGCGGCACCGCCGACGGGCAGGTCTACCTCGTCAGCCCCGAGACCGCGGTGGCGGCGGCGCTGACCGGCGAGATCACCGATCCGCGCCTGCTCGGCGAGATGCCGACCATCCGCTTCCCCGACTCCTTCCGCATCGACGACAGCGCGGTGCTCGCACCTGCCGACGAGGCGGATGCCGCCGAGGTGCAGGTGTTGCGCGGCCCGAATATCAAGGAATTCCCCAAGAGCCGCCCACAGCTCGACAGCCTCACCGCACCGCTGGTGCTCAAGGTCGGTGACAATATCACTACCGACCATATCATGCCGGCAGGCGCGAAGATCCTGCCCTACCGCTCCAACATTCCCCATCTGTCGCAGTTCTGCTTCGGCGTGTGCGACACCACCTTCCCCGAACGCGCCAAAGCGGCAGGACAGAGCATCGTCGTCGGCGGCAGTAACTACGGTCAGGGCTCGTCGCGTGAGCACGCGGCGCTGGTGCCGCTGTATCTCGGCGTACGCGCGGTCATCGCCAAATCCTTTGCACGCATCCACGCGGCGAACCTCATCAACGCCGGCATCATGCCGCTGACCTTCGCCGATCCCGCCGACTACGATAAGCTCACGCAGGACGACGAACTCGAGCTCATCGGCGTGTACGACGGCATGGACAGCGGTCGCATCACCATGATAAACCACAAGGACGACACCAAGATTACGCTGTGTGCCGATTTCACCGAGCGTCAGAAAGCCATTCTTAAAGCCGGCGGCCTGCTCGCCTACACGAAGGGAGAATAAATCATGAATCAGTATATTGAAAACGCCGTTGAAAACTTCCGTCAGCTCATCACCGAGCAGCTCGCACGGCAGGAGCGCATGGAGGCCGGCGAAGAAGCCAAGGATTTTGCCAACCTCCCGCACACCGTCATCGGCATCTGCGGCGGCGACGGCATCGGCCCGATCATCACCGACGAGAGCGAGCGCGTGTTGCGCTTCCTGCTTGCCGACGAGGTTGCCGCCGGCAAGGTCGAATTCCGCAAGATCGACGGTCTGACCATCGAGAAACGTACCGAGGTCGGCAAGGCGATCCCTGACGACACCCTCGCCGCGCTCAAAGAGTGCGATGTCATCCTCAAGGGCCCGACCACGACGCCGCACGGCGGCAATCTGGAGAGTGCCAACGTCGCGATGCGCCGTGAACTCGACCTGTACGCCAACGTACGTCCCGTATCGGTGCCCGAGCTCGGCATCGACTGGGTGTTCTACCGTGAAAACAGCGAGGGCGAATATGTACTCGGCAGCCGCGGCGTCGAGATCCCCAATAAGCTCGCCATGGACTTCAAGGTGACCACCGACGCCGGTACGCGCCGCATCGCGCGCGCCGCGTTCGAATACGCCAAAAACAACGGCAAGGACAACGTCGCTATCGTCACCAAGGCGAATATCATGAAAAAGACCGACGGCAACTTCTCGCGCATCTGCCACGAGATCGCCGCCGAGTATCCCGGCATCACCGCCGAGGACTGGTATATCGACATCATGACCGCCAACCTCGTCAACGAGGCGCGCCGCAGCCAGTTCCAGGTGTTCGTGTTGCCCAACCTCTACGGCGATATCATCACCGACGAGGCCGCACAGATCCAGGGCGGCGTCGGCACCGCCGGCAGTGCCAACATTGGTGATCGCTACGCGATGTTTGAGGCGATCCACGGCTCCGCACCGCGCATGATCGAGATGGGCCGAGGCGACTACGCCAACCCTGCCAGCGTGCTCAAAGCAAGCGCGATGCTGTTGCGCCACATCGGTAAGGCCGCCCAGGCGGAGAAGCTCGAAAAGGCGCTCGCCATCTGCAACGATACGATGAACATGACGGGTCGTGTCGGCGGCAACACCGGCCGCGAATATGCCGACGCGGTGATGGCCGAGATCGAGAAAATGTAAGTAAATCAACGCGCGGCGTGCCAAGCCTTCGGCACGCCGCGTTTTCCATTGTTGCAATTACATAGAATAAGTGATATAATTAAGCGCAAGAAATCAAGATTTTCGCCCGAAAGGAGCGTTTTAGTATGAAGATCATCATCGTCGGCTGCGGTAAGATCGGCTCGACCATCCTCGCCAGCCTCACCGCCGAGGGCCACGACGTCACCGCCGTCGAGGTCGACGCCGACCTGCTCACCGAGATCACCAACGTCTACGACGTCATGGGCGTGTGCGGCAACGGCGCAGACTGCGAGACTCTCGCGGAAGCCGGCGTTGCAGACGCGGAACTGCTCGTCGCCGCTACGGGTTCGGACGAGTTCAATATGCTCACCTGCTACCTCGCCGGGCGCATGGGCGCGCGCCACACCATCGCGCGCATCCGCAACCCCGAATACAACGATAAATCGCTGAATTTTATGAAGCAGGAGCTCGGGCTATCCATGGCGATCAACCCCGAACTGCTCGCCGCGCGCGAGATGTACCACACCCTCAAACTCCCCACCGCCGCCAAGGTGGAGACCTTCTCGCGCGGCAATTTCGAGATGATCGAACTGCATCTCAAAGAAGACTCGCCACTCATCGGCGTGCCGCTGTTTGAACTGCGCTCGAAGTTTGACGCCAAGTTCCTCGTCTGCGTCGTCGGGCGCGGCGACGAGGTGTATATTCCCGACGGCCGTTTCGTGTTACAGGCAGGCGACCACGTCGGCATTACCGCCGCGCGCGCCGAAATACACAAGCTCATGCGCGCCATCGGTGCCGCCTCCAAGCAGGCGCGCGACGTGATGATCCTCGGCGGCAGCCGCACCGCCTATTATCTGGCAAAGCAGTTGCTCGTCTCCGGCTCCGATGTCAAGATCATCGACCGTGACCGCGCGGTGTGCGAGGAGTTGTGCGACGCGCTCCCCAAGGCCGTGGTCATCCACGGCGACGGCTCCGATCAGGAACTGCTCGCCGAGGAGGGCATTCGCGACATGGACGCCTTCGTTGCACTCACCGGCATGGACGAGCAGAACATTCTGCTCTCTTTCTTTGCCGCGTCGCAGAACGTACCGAAGGTCATCTCCAAGATCAACCGTCCCGAGCTCGCCGCGATGGCGACGCGTCTGGGACTCGACGGCATCGCCAGCCCGCGCAGAACCATCACCAACGTGGTGTTGCGCTATGCACGCGCCCTGCACAACTCCATGGGCAGCACGATCGAAACACTGTATTCCCTTATGGACGACCGCGCCGAAGCGATCGAATTTCTGGTACAGGACGAGCCGTCTCTCGTCAACGTTCCCCTTAAGGAACTGCCGCTCAAGCCCAATATCCTCATCGCCGGCATCATCCGCAACCGTCGCCCGATCATCCCGGCCGGTGACGACCGCATTCTCCCCGGCGACAAGGTTGTGCTGGTGGTGGCCGGTCGGCGTCTGCAAGACATCAAGGATATTCTAAAATAATCAGGTGGTTTTTTATGAATCGCAGAATGGTTTTCTATATGACCGGGCAGATCGTTAAGCTGGAAGCGGCGGTACTGCTGCTGCCCTTGCTGGTGGCGGTCATCTATCAAGAGGCGTGCCTGTGGGCGATCCTTGCGACCATCGGCATCGCGCTGGTGCTCGGTTTTGCGCTGACCCTCATCAGCCGCCCGAAATCCCAGGTGATCTTCGCGCGCGAGGGGTTCGTCATCGTCGCACTGTCGTGGCTGGCGCTGTCTGCCGTCGGTGCACTGCCCTTTTTCCTCAGCGGCGAGATCCCGCACTATATCGACGCGCTTTTTGAAACGGTGAGCGGCTTTACCACCACGGGCGCGTCGATCCTCACCGACATCGAGTCGATGAGTCACGGACTGCTCTTCTGGCGCAGCTTCACGCACTGGATCGGCGGCATGGGCGTGCTGGTGCTCATCATGGCGATCGTACCGTCGGTGTCGGGACGCAACATGCATATCCTGCGCGCCGAAATGCCCGGTCCTGTCGTCGGCAAGCTGATGCCGCGCATCCGCGACACAGCCAAGATCTTATATGTCATTTATCTTGCGATGACCGCGGTGCTCGTGATATTGCTTCTGTGCGGCGGCATGCCGCTGTTTGACAGCATCCTTCACGCATTCGGCGCCGCCGGCACGGGCGGCTTCGGCATCAAGGCAGACAGCATCGCCGGCTACTCGCCGTATCTGCAATGGGTCATCGGCGTCAGCATGCTCGCCTTCGGCATCAACTTTAACCTCTATTATCTCATACTCGCGCGGCAGGCAAAGACCGCGTTTAAGAGTCGCGAATTATGGCTGTATGCCGCGATCGTGGTGGTCGCGACCGCGATCGTATCCTTTAACATCGCGCCGCAGATGAACGGCGGTGAGGAGACGGTGCGCACCGCGTTCTTCCAGGTCTCCTCCATCATCACCACCACAGGTTATTCCACCGCGGATTTTAATTTGTGGCCCGGCTTATCAAAAGGCGTTTTGTTCGCGCTGATGTTCCTGGGCGGCTGTGCCGGCTCCACCGCCGGCGGCCTCAAGGTGTCGCGCGCCATGATGCTGTTCAGCACGGCGCGCCGCGACCTGCGCCGTCTGCTCCATCCGCGCTCGGTCGGCGTCATCAAGATGGAGGGCAAGCGTCTTGACGAAGCCTCCATCACCGGTGCGTCGGCGTACCTCGTTTTGTATATTATTTTGTTTGCAAGCGGCTGTTTGCTGCTGTGCTTCGAGCCGTTCGGCATCGAAACCAACCTCTCGGCGATGGCGGCGTGCTTTAACAACGTCGGACCCGGTTTCGATCTGGTCGGACCCGCGGCCAGTTACGCCGCCTATTCTCCGTTATCCAAATTAGTGTTATCCTTTGCCATGCTGTTCGGTCGTTTGGAGATCTACCCGATGCTGTTCATGTTCATCCCGTCCACCTGGACGAAGAAATAAAAAAATCCCCTCGCCATCGGGCGAGGGGATTTTTATTTGTTCCATCAGAAGAACAGGCGCGTAGCAAAATACAGCACCGTCGGGCACAGCAGACAGCCAAGACCCGTATAGAAGGTGGCGGTCATCGCACCGTAAGGCACGAGTTTGGGATCGGTCGCCGCCAGACCGGCAGACGAGCCGCTGGTGGTGCCCATCAGGCCGCCGAAGATCATCGCCGCGCCGCGGCGTGGTCAGACCGATCTTCTTCGCGACCACGGGCGTGATCAACATGACCGCAACCGACTTGATCACACCGACCGCCACCGAGATGGTGATCGCATCGGAACTCGCGCCGACCGCTTCACCGGTCACGGGACCGACGACGAAGGTGCATGCACCGGCACCGATGGTCGCGACGTCCTCGGCGGTGGTAAAGCCGAACGCCGCCGCAAAGAGGGCGCCGACGATAAAGGACAGAATAACACCGATGACCAGCGACAGAATGCCGATCAGACCGCATTTTTTGATCTCGGAGAATTTTGCGCCGAAGGCAGTGGACACAATGGTGAAATCGCGCATCATCGAACTACCGAGCAGACCGACGCCGCCGAACATGGCAATGTCCGACAGTCCCTTCGTGCCGCCCTCGACCGCACCGCCGATATACGCGAGAACAAGGCCGAGGAAGATCGCAATCGCAGAGGCATGCAGACGACCACGCGTAAGCTTGGAGGCGAAGTTGGACACGACGGTCATGATGCCGACGATCAAGAACGCCGCCACCAAGCCGTTTTTGGAGAACAGATTAACCACGATATTCCAGATCTCAGTCATCGTTCTTCACCTCCGCCTCTTTGTTGTCGTCTTTTTTCGACGACAGCTTGTTGAGCAGGACCATCATAGCGAAGGCCGCGACCACCACACCGAGACCGGCCGCGAGCGCCAGCCAACCGCCCGACAGGGCGCTGACCACGTTCTGCGACGCCGACATCGCGATGATGACGGGGATAAACATCTCTTTCCAGAAGTCGATGCCCTTTTCATAGCCCTTGGGCATCAGACGGTTAACCGTCTTGGAATTGGTCAACACGAGCAACAGCAACATGGCGAAGCCCACACCGCCGACATCCGAGTTAACACCGGTCACCAGGCCGAGCAGATTACCGGCAAAGGAGCCGATCAAAAAGCATGCGGCCAATAGCGCGACACCGAAAATCATTTGGTTTCCTTCCTTTCCTGTTTGGAAATTTTTCCAACGCTTACTATCATATCACAAACCCTGAAAAAATCAAGGCTTTTGCGCGGTTTCTCCGTAGATTTTCTCAAATACGCCTGCCACCGCGTGCGCCATCGAGGCAAAGCCGAAATCGTTCGGGTGGGTGTTGTCTACCGTGCCCTCGTCGCGGCACCACGCCATAAGCTCCTCGCCGAGCAACAGGTACACGTTATCGCCGTTGGCGCGCGCATGCTCGTAGGTCGCGGTGAGGATATCCACGCGCGGCAGTTCCGCTTCGGAAAGGGTGTATTTCGGCCTGCCCATGATGACGATCGGAATATCGGGATGCGCGGCGCGCACCGCCTTGTACAGCTTTTCGTGGGTCTCGCGCAGCTGTCGCACGTCGGCGTTGTGATCATAGTCGCACACGAACACCGACATGTCCAAGCCGCACAGATATTCCGCCATCGCATCCTCGCCGAGCGCACTGCCCGAAAAGCCGAGGTTGATGTGATCGCAGTTGAACTGTCGCGACAGAATGTTGGTATAACACATGCCCGGGCGCGACGCGCAGCCGCCCTGCGTGATGGAGGAGCCGTAATACACCACCGGCTTTTCGTTGCGGTAGGGCGTCGGCTCGGCCACGTGCGCACCGTCGGCCAGACCGATATACACGCGTTTAACGTGGCTGTAAGTCGGGAAGTGGATGAGGATCTCGTGCATGCCCTCGACGCCGTCCAGACCGACGATGCCCTCGATGCCGTCCTCCTGTGCCGTCGCCGTCGGCACGAAGGTTTTCAGATGCCGACCATCAACATACAGATCGAAGCCGCCCGTGCCGGCCGCGGCACAGTGCGGCAGGCGATTGATAAAGCCCATATCCGCATGCAGCGCCACGTAGGGACTGTCGGTGCAAAAGCGCACGCGACCGCCGGCGGTGTTGGTGTGCAGACGCAGCACGCCGTCGTTGACGGTGCTCGCCACCGCCTGAGGCATGCGGCGATACTGCCCATCCTCGAGGAACACGCCGTACACCTTGAACGGTGCCTGCTCGACATCATAGAATTTCACGTCGGGCATGTCAATGCTCGTCTTGGTGGCGAAGTTACGATCGATACTGCTGATATCGGCCAAATCTACCATCCTTTCTCGCGTTAAAACACGCCGACGACTTTGAGAATATACGAAATAAAAAACACGGAAAACGCCGAAACGAGCGTCGTCCACACAACCAACTGTCCTGCCAGCTCGGTGTCGGCGTCCATCTCCTGCGCCATCGGCACCGTGCTCACTGCGACGGGTGTGGCGAACATCGCCACGAACGCCGCAAAATGCGCGCCGCCGAACATATCGCGGAAAAACAGATACGCGGTGCCAAGGCCCAACAACGGTACGACCACCGTGCGCATCAGCGTGCCAAATACGATCTCACGACGAAGCGTCGCAACGGCGGAAAACTCAAACTGCGCACCGAGCACCAACAACGCCAGCGGCGTCGCCATGTCGGACAGATATTTGAGCACCGTCATCAGCGGCGTGATATCCGACAGGCGGAATGCCACGCCCGTATGCACGAACGCCGCACGCACGCCGAGCACCGCCAAACCGACGGCGATGCTTTGAATGAGCGGATTTTTGACGATGCCCAACAGGATCTTTTTGACGCTCGGCTTGCCACCGTCGGCACGAAATACCGTCAGGCTCACCACCGCAAGGGCGTTAAATACGGGGATGACCGCCGCAGACAACACCGTGGCAATGAGCGCGCCGTCCTCACCAAACAGCGACTGCGCCAAGGGGATGCCGATGAGCGCGTAGTTCGAGCGAAACGACGCCTGCAACAGCACGCCGCGACGCGCATTGTGTTTTTCAAGCAGGATCACCGTCGGGATCGCCAACAGGAAGATGGCGACCAGCGCCGCGACGCTGTACAGCACGTAGCGCATATCCATTGCACCGAAATCCTCCATGTTGTAGAGGTTGAGAAACAGCATCACCGGCAGGAACACGTGAAACACCAGCTTGTTCATGCCCTTAGCGAGCGCCTCGGTGATAAACCCGATTTTTTTGAGAAAATAGCCGACCGCCACCGTTAGAATGATGGGCAACACGGCGTTGACGGCAAACAAAAACGACTCCATATCAAAAACCTCCTATTGAATAGGTATATAGGCATATTTTAGCACACGAAAACGCAAGAATCAAGCCGCGAGCGCACCAAAACCAACAAAAAGCACCCCGTTTGGTGCTTTTTGTTCATCCGTATTGCCCTCGCTGCGAGCGTGGACAATATATATCATCACACTCCTCGCAAGGCACATCCCATAACGACGGATCGTAACAGCAAACCGCGTAATCGCACTCGTCACAACAGCACTCGATACGCGCGCCGTTTTTGTCAAAGTGCAAGCCGTTGCCTAAACAGTCTTTCCCCTCGTTTCCGGGCGTAAGAACGGTACCGGTGACATCGATGATCATACTATCCTCCTGTGCATATAAACTGTTTTCATTATATAATGCATTAGTCTATATGTAAAGAATAATATTACGATATCATCTCATTATAACATCAGTGATGGAGAGATATCTTATGATTAAATTAAACGTCCTGACATTACTCGAAAAACATGGCAAAACAAAATATTGGTTGTATAAGCAATTAGGTATGAGCTATCAAAACTTTAATAAAATGATTAACAACGAAACAAAATCCATTCGTTATGAAAATATTGAAACACTTTGCCTGCTGTTCAACTGCACGCCGAACGAATTGTTTGAAATCAGCGAAGACTGATTATTGTTTCGCAAAAACCGCACGGTTCGAGTGCCGTGTTACAGCCCACGCAAAAAACTCCCCACACCCATTCGGGTGTGGGGAGTCTGGTCTTGAATGTAAACGGACTCGTGCACCTGTCGGCTGTGCCGACACGGTGCGTCGGTATTTTGCTCGATGCTTAAACAGCATCGGTTTCATCGGCGGATTTATCGCACGAAGACGGTTTGTGGTATTGCGAATGTGTTTTGCCGCGACAAGTGGCTGCAGATGAAACACGCAAAAACCGCACGGTTCGAGGTCCGAGTTACAGCCCACGCAAAATACTCCCCACACCCATTCGGGTGTGGGGAGTTTTTGGTGGGCGTAAACGGACTCGAACCGCTGACCTCCTGCGTGTGAAGCAGGCGCTCTAACCAGCTGAGCTATACGCCCGTATGGTGACCCGAACGGGAATCGAACCCGTGTTACCGCCGTGAAAGGGCGGTGTCTTAACCGCTTGACCATCGGGCCAAAGACATCTTTTCCGGCTCTCTTACGAGAGCCGGAAAAGACATGGTGGCTGTAAGTGGATTCGAACCACTGACACTGCGGGTATGAACCGCATGCTCTAGCCAACTGAGCTATACAGCCGTAGATCGCCCTAAACGGGAACGCAGTTTATTATATACTATACGCACCCGTTTTGTCAACCATTATTTTTCCTTTTATTTGAGAAGTTTTTTATCCGGTCCCATGTCGCCTTGGCGGCGCGGCAGCTCCATCGCCAAAAGGCGCGCGCGGCGACCGCGATCTTGGAGGCGGCAAACGATAAAAACCGCACGATATACGGGCGCGCCCACGCCCACGCACGCGATGTCCACGCGGCAACATGCCGCCAAACGAACGCGCAAAAGCGGTAGACGAACGGTAATGCAGGCACGAGCAACTGCACGACCGCGACGCCGAGAACAACGCCCTCGTCCCACGCGCCGAAACGGCGCACGAGCACCGTGATCACCGCCGCCACTACGCCGACGACCGTCTGGTCTAGCGGTGCGACGGGCGCATAGGTCTCATCCGCAAGCAGCAGCGCGGCAAGCACCAGACTGCCGCCGAGCAGCGCATACAACGGCTCGCCCCAAATCACCCACGATAACAGCGTCACCACGGCGAGCAGCGTGCCGGGCGCGACAAGGCGGATACGCCGACGAATCAGCAGATAGGCGGCGCAAAGAAGCAGGGCGGCGGTACAGGTCTCACCCACCGCGCCGGCGTGAACGCCAAAAAACAGCCGCCACCATTCCAGCGACATTTCTTCACCGCGCAAAGCGGCCAGCGGCGTAACGGTAATGCGGTCAGCCGCTTGGCTGAACTGCGCCGGCATGGTCGCCGCCGTGAACGCCGCAGGAAACAGCGCGCGCGTGACGAGATACGCCAGCGCGACGGGATGCGCCGTCGGCATGGCGACGCATTCGATCTTCCACAACTTACGCAAACGATCGAGCCCGACCTCCGCCGTCGCGGCGAGCGCGCCGAACAAAGCCGCCGCCCACAGCGGCGCGAGCGCCGGCAGGAAGAATGCGGCGAGCAACCCGGACAGCAACGCCGGCAACACGCGCATCTCACGCAGGTCGCGCCCGGTCGCCCACGCGAGCAAGACCGCCGCCATCAGATAGCCACCGACCGACACCACCGCCAGCGCGGCGGCGTATAAGCGATAGTACAGCGCCGCTACGATCGCCACGGGCAACAGCGCCGTTAACCAGTCGAGCGTGCGCTCGCGATCGTAAGGTTGCTCACGCAAACTCGCGTGAATGCGCACGGTATCATCCGTCATGTATGCTCACCGCCTTTCTGTTAATCATATACTGGTATCATACCAATTTACGACGAAAAAGACAAGTGTTTTGTGATAAGATGTTATCACTTGACAGAGAATGGGAAAATTCGTATAATGATAAGCACCCACTAAACCCGGGGGCGTAAAGGTTTCGACGGGGGTTGTGAGGTATGGTAAGCGAGTAGCGGTGCGGGCCCGCTATAAAACCTGCAATTTTAAAAAATAAACGACAACAATAAAGTTGCGTTGGCGGCCTAATTAGGCTGCCCGTCTTGCCCCGGAGCACCGCGGCCGGGAGCGAGGCGTCGATCAGCGGTGAACGTGAACGCAGGGGCGCCACACCCTTCGTCACGGCGTAGTGGCTACCGTAGCGCATAGCCTGCCTGTCGGCGATGCGCGAGGGGAATCTTAAAAGATCGGCTGCACTCGGAGAAAGCTGTATCAAGTGACTTTCGGACAGGGGTTCAATTCCCCTCGCCTCCACCAAAAAACAAAGGCACCCACTCGGGTGCCTTTGCTTTTTTGGTCGGACAGCGAGGGTTGAACCCTGCAAGTTTTGCGTCTTTCATCCGCACAAACAAGGCGCGAGGAAAGAATTTGGGGAAATGAGCAATCGCTTTCGTGGTGAGATTCGCGATGAAAGCGACGGCATTTCGCCGTCGAGCAAAATCTTGACTGACCTCGGCACCGCCGAGGTCAACAATTCCCCTCGCCTCCACCAAAAAAGAACGAACTTTTGTCTACCAAAAGTTCGTTCTTTTTTTATCCATTGCGAAAGCAATGGCATATCATCACGCGTCAGCGTGTATATCATCACCGAAGGTGCATATCATCAACCGTAGGTTGTATTGCTTTCGCAATGATGATATACCGCAACAAGTCGCGGATGATATGCAATTCCTCACGGAATTGATGATATACAAGGCTTCGCCTTGATTGTTTTACGAAATTATAGTATAATCTATTAAACAAACTTGAATTTGACAAATTTAATCGATAATTTGAAGAGGTATAGTTTTGTATATATGCAATGATCCTGTATGCGATCCATGTTGTGATTTTTGTTGGTATTGTGTTTACGGAAAAAATGGTGAGCCTATTTTGTGTGCAAACAATAAATCCAGTTTTGATGATGGTGTTGGCTATTGTGATGACTTTAAATGCCGTTTACACGAACCTAAACCTCGTGAATTAGATTGATCAATAAATATATTGAGCAGACGAAACTTTCGATTTGTCAGATAGCCAAATTCTTATTTGTCAAATAGTTTATCTGCGCACCTTTTCTTTGTTTTTACCTATATCCACGCACCTTATCACCTGCCTCCACCAAAAAACAAAGGCACCCACTCGGGTGCCTTTTGTGTTTGGTGAACCATCGGGGATTCGTAACCCCCTGAGTTTGGCGAAACAGCACGGTGCGTTGTCACAAAACGCTCCGTCGCCAAGCTCATATAATTTGCGCCGTTTCGCCGCAGGCGAAATTGCGCAAATTAGCCGCGTCTCTGCTTACCTCAATGGTTTATAAAACACAAAAGGCACCCACTCGGGTGCCTTTTGTGTTTGGTGAACCATCGGGGATTCGAACCCCGGGCCCTTTGATTAAAAGTCAAATGCTCTGCCAGCTGAGCTAATGGTTCATGTGCGCTTTTTACAAGTGCTTACCTATTATAGCCAAACGGCCGATAAAAGTCAAGTAATTTTTCAAATCTTTGCGCCGCCCCTTTACATTTCTGCGTTTTTCTGTTACAGTAAGGGTGCACCGTATTCGCGGTGATAGTATATGCAGCGAGGAGACCGATATCCATGAAAACGGTTGAAGACTATATGATCTCGATTCCCGACTTCCCCAAGGAAGGCATCATTTTTCGCGACGTGACCGGCGTGCTTGACCATGCCGACGGCATCCGTCTCGCCATCGATGAGCTACAAAAGCGCCTCGACGGGCTGGACTTCGACCTCATTGCCGGCGCGGAGGCGCGCGGCTTTATCTTCGGTATGCCGCTTGCCTATAACCTGCACAAGCCCTTCGTCCCCGTGCGAAAGGCAGGCAAGCTGCCGCGCGAAACCGTCAAGAAAGAATACGCGCTGGAATACGGTACGGCGGCGATCGAGATCCACAAGGACTCCATCAAACCCGGACAGCGCGTGGTGCTCATTGACGATCTGCTCGCCACCGGCGGCACGCTCAAAGCGGCGGCCGAGCTCATCGAACAGCTCGGCGGCGAGGTAGTCAAGGTGCTGGTGCTCATCGACCTCGTCGATCTCGGCGGCCGCAAGGTCCTCGGCGGCTACGACGTCGACACGGTCATCACCTATCACGGAGAATAAGAAAAACCCGAGGCGATTGCCTCGGGTTTTTATATTTTTATACTGACCTCTCCCGAATACAGCGTGACGCACGCGCCGTCGTCTTTTTGCACCAGCAGATGACCGCGGTCGTCGATCGCGGTCGCTACCGCCTCAAACCGCTCGTCGCCGCGCGTAACGGTCACACGCCGCTCCAGTACGCAGGAGCGAGCGCGACTCTCACACAGAAACTCACCACTGTCCATTTCAGCGTAGGCGCGCTCCCATTCCTCCAAAATCGCAGCGATGAGCGCGGCGCGATCGACCGCGGCACCCTCGTTGCCCAGCGACGTTGCGATCACGGCGAGCTCCTCGGGGAACGCCGTCGGCGCGACGTTGACACCGATGCCGAGCACCACAAAGTCGAGTGACCAATCGGGCGCAAAGCCTGACTCGGTGAGAATGCCACACACCTTTTTGCCGCCGACGTACAGGTCGTTGACCCATTTGATCTCCACCGTCAGCGCGCACAAACGCTCGATCGCGCGCGCAACCGCCACCGCGGCGCAAGAGGTGATCAACGCGCCGTCTGCCGTGCGCGGCCGCAGAACAATTGACATATACACGCCACCCTGCGGCGAGAAAAATGCGCGCGAGCGCGTGCCGCGCCCTGCGGTCTGTGCATCGGCGACCACGACGCTTCCCTCGGCGGCGCCGTCAAGCGCCCATTCACGCGCGGTGGTATTGGTGGAGGCAAGCATCGGCTCGACGCGCAACGCCCGACCGAACACGGCGGTGTGCAGTTGCCGCCGAATGGCAGCTTCGCTGACGGTGTGCACGATACCCCTCCCCTTTTTCCGTTTCTTTAATCGTCGAACTTCTTGGCGGTCAACAACTCGTATACGCCGCCGTAGGTGCCACCCTCGAACGGACGCACGGTAATATCCTCACAGTTGGCGGCAACGCCGTAATACCGACGCATAAAGCTCAACGGCACCACGGGGCACTGCTCGCGCAAGACGCGCTCGGCGGCGGTCACGGACGTGCGCTCACCGTCTGCGGCGGCAACGTACGCCGCGTCAAACGCGGCGGCGGAAAACCCTGTCAGGTTGTTCGCCGCGCCCGTCGTGTACGCGGTGAGGTTTTCGCTTGCGGTCAAGCCGCCGCCCACCGCGGTATACACCGCGATCTGATAGTTGCCGCTGCTCACGCGTGCGGTCAGCGCCGTTTCGCTGACCAGTTCAAGCGTGCAATACACCTGCAAATTCTTCTGCCATGACTGAATGAGGTACCGCGCGAGATTCGCGCTGACCTCGTCCTGTGCCGCCAGTACGGTCAGGCGCGGAACCGCAGGATTTTTCTCGTCGGGATACACCGCCGCGAGGCCCTCGCCAAGCGCCGTCTGTGCGGCGGTGACGTTGGTCGAACAAACCGCGGCGTTCTCGCCGTTGCGATAGGTCTCTCCCCCGACGAGCGCGTCGGGCGGAATATAGCCCGTAGCGCGGCTCTCACCGGCGGCGGTCAGGTGATCGTACACCGTGTTCCATTCGATCGCGTCGCGCAACGCGCGGCGCACGGCGGCATTCGCCAAGATCGGGGTGGCGGTGTTAAAATACACACTGCGCACGGAATCCTCCAACGACATGACGTGCACACCGTTCTGTCGCGCCGCTTCTGCCTGCGCCGCGGTCAAAAACGCCGCATCCAGCGTACCCGATCCCAGCGCGGCGGCCGCGTCGCTTGCTTCAATGACGAAGCGTACGCTCTGCGGCAAGACCGCGTCGGCGGCGTGGTAGGACTCATTCTTATGCAACAACAGCGACTCGCCGTGAGTCCACGCGGTGAGCGAAAACGCGCCGTTGGATAGAATATATTGCTTTTCCAGCCCGTAGCGACCGGCGGTATATTCAAAAAACGCGCGGTGGCAGGGCATAAACGGCGTGCCGGCAAGTTTGATCGGGAACGCGTCGTCGGGCGCGTTCAAGGTGATGGTCAGCGTCGCGTCGTCGACGGCGCGCACGCCGAGCGCGGAGAGTTCCTTTTCGCCCTTGTGGATAGCCTCGGCGTTTTGTATGCCGTACAGGGCGGTAGCGGTACCGGTTTGGTTATCCGCAGACAACACGCGTTGCATGCCGAACAGAAAATCCTGCGCGGTGACGCGCGTCGGCTCGTCCCACGCGGTTTCTTCGCCGCTCGCGGCGTGGGTGCTCCAATAGGACTCGCGCAGGATAAAGGTATAGGTGCGCCCGTCGGCAGACACCGTCCAATCAGCCGCGCCGGGCACGGCCTTTCCCTCGGCATCCAAACGCGTGAGTCCCTCAAACAGCACCGACAGCACCGTCACGGCGGAGGCGTCGGTGGCAGTCTGCGGGTCGAGTTGGGACGGCTCGCCGCCGATCGGCAGACGGAAGCCTTTATCCGCACCGTCGTCGCCGCACCCGGCGAGAGTGCATAGCAACAACGCCGTCAGCAACAGCGCAAATATCCGACGCATACCGACACCTCCTTTTCCATACTTCGATCATTATACCACGCAATATCACAAAAAACAAGGGCACGCTTACCGCGTACCCTTGCACCTGTTATCCGACAAACGAGCTTTCGATCACGCGCGCACAATCGGCAGGAGAATATCGCCAATGCTCGACGGGGCCCTGCGTGATAAAATACTGCGGCGGCGCAGGCACCGCCGCGCCGTCCTGCGTATCAATGAGCGCGAGCTTGATTTTGAGTTTTTCGGGTTGCACGCTCTTAATATACACCGCCGCCTGCTGTCCGACGCGCACTCCCTCGCGCGGCTCCGCCAGCCCGGCGAGGTTGGGAGTCAGCTCGACGAAGATGCCGTACGGCTCGACCGAGCGGATGATGCCGGCGATGGTTTCGCCGGCACTGAACATGGCGGCGTTCTCCTCCCACGTGCCGAGCAATTCACGGTGAGACAGACAGATGCGTCCGTTATCCAGCGAGGACACAACGCCGAGGATCTCCATGCCGTTCGTAAACCGATCGCGCGGATGGGAAATGCGGCTGACCGAAATGTCTGCGATCGGCAACAGCGCCGGCAGACCGCACCCGATATCACAAAATGCGCCGAAGGTTTCCAGACGCGTGATGCGCGCCGGAATAACGTCACCGCGTTTAAGATAGCGGATATACTGCTCTCGGCAACGCTCTTGCGCCAGGCGGCGCGACAGCACCGGGCGACAGCCGTCGGGCGTCTGCTCGAAGCCGATCACCACGAAACACACCGGCTTATTGACGCGCGTAATGAGCACGATATCGCGCGTCGTACCCTCCGCGATGCCGACGGCACCCTCGTGATGCGGAATGATGCCCTCGCCAAAGGGGAATTGTACGTACAGGTTATGCTCCACGTCGCAACGCACGGCGCGCGCTTCGAGGATGCGGGCATCCGCCTTTGCTTGCATCAAATCGGTGATACTGCGTATCGCGTCTTGGTTTTCGGGCGTGTGGAACAGCGAGCCCTCCGGACGGTAAACGGTTTTCTCCATGATCATATCATTCCTTCCCTTTCTCTTACGGGATATATATGCGTCCGTCTTTGTCCGTATGTATGTTCCGCACGTCGGAATGATAGGAGCCACCCGAAATCGGGTGGCTCACATCAACGTTTATCCGAAAATAGCGCCGAGCAAGCCGTAGGATACGATGGACATAATAATGGTGGCAATAATAATACCGACGATGATCGCCGGAAACGCCTTTTTGAACTTGATGCCGAGCATCGACGCGATCAACGCGCCGGTCCACGCGCCCGTGCCGGGCAGAGGGATGCCGACAAACAGCGCCAGTCCCCAGAAATAACCTTTTTCAATCTGTGCACTTTTGCTCATGGCGCGCTTTTCGAGCTTCTCCACCATCGGGCGAAGAAGCTTCGATTTTTTTAGCCACGTGAACAGCGGGGTGACAAACCACAGAATAAACGGCACGGGCAGAAGATTACCCAGAATACACAGCGGCACCGCCGTGAGAATATCGACGTTCATCAGCTTGGCGGCGATCAAACCGCCGCGCAGCTCCAGCACCGGAATCATCGAGATAATAAACGCCGTCCATTCACCGGAAATGCCGTTCAAAGCATCAATAAACCATTGCACGATATTTTCCATATTTCCACCTCGTCAAATTATATGTCCTGTTCTTTGCACGTTGCACTCATTGTACCACAGAAAAAAGAAATATTCCACCGTTTTTTGTCGACAGAATAAAAACGTATAGGTTTTTATTGGAAAAGGGTCCCTGCTCGAGGCGCACTCCGTAAAGAAGTGCGCCTCAACTAAGTTTGCCCTTTCGGGCAAGTGAAGTTATCTACGATAGTGAAGTTGTCCTGCGGACAGTGAAGTTTCGCCTACGGCGAAATGGGCAAACTTAACTTCATTTGGTCTTAAGGACCAAACCTCACTGCGAACAAAGTGAGCAACTTCACTTTTGCGTTAGCAAAAACTTCACTTCGCAAGCCGAAAAAGAATCTGCTACTTTTCAGCAAGTATTTACCTTTCTCAAAGTATATAACCCACTATGACGCTTTCACATCCAACATGCAAAGTGTCATTTGTTTTGTGTAGATAAAAAACGAGAGAGACAACTTCTTTACGAAGTGTCTCTCTCGGGACCCTTTTTTTCACTTAATATGCCAGATGTCACGCGCGTATTCGGCGATGGTGCGGTCGGAGGAGAATTTGCCTGCCGCGCACATATTGCGCCACTGCTTCGCGGCGAACGCCAAGCGGTCGGCGGCGTAATCGCGGTTGACCTGCTTTTTGGCCTCGAGACACTCCTCAAAGTCCAACAGCAGATAATAATGATCCGGCGCATGCCACTCGGCGCCGTCCAGCAGGGCAGTGTACAGCTCGCGGAACATGCCGGTGCCGCCGTCATCCAGCGTGCCGTCGACGAGGGCGTCGAGGCACCGCTTGATGCGTGCGTCTTCCTCGTACAGCGCGCGTGGGTCGTAGCTGTCGCGCACGGCGTCGATATCCTCGACGCGCGCGCCGAAGATATAGTTGTTCTCCTCGCCAGCCTGCGCGACGATCTCGACGTTGGCACCGTCGTAGGTGCCGAGTGTCACCGCGCCGCCCAGCATCAGCTTCATGTTGCCTGTGCCGCTGGCTTCGGTGCCGGCAGTGGAGATCTGCTCGGACACATCCGCCGCCGCAACGATCTTCTCGGCATAGGATACGTTATAATCCGACACGAATACCACCTGCATAAGCGAGTTGATCTTCTCGTCACAGGCGATGAGCGCGCCGACCTCGTGAATGAGCTTAATGATCGCCTTGGCGCGGAAATAGCCGGGCGCCGCTTTGGCACCGAACAGGAAGGTGGTCGGCGCGAAATCCGTCAAACTGCCCTCGCGCAGCTCGAAATACAATTCAAGAATGCACAAAATGTTGAGCAACTGCCGTTTATACTCGTGCAGACGTTTGATCTGCACGTCAAGAATGGCGTCGGGGTTGATGCTCGCGCCGTCGCGACGCAGAATATACTCTGCGAGGCGGCGCTTGTTCTCTTTTTTGACCGCCACAAAGCGGCGCAACACCGTTTCGTCCTGCGCATAGCGTTCCAGCGCGCGCAAACGGTCGAGATCGCACACCCACCCCTCGTCCCCGAGCAGATCGGTGATCATGCCGGCGAGCGGGCGGTTGCAAAGCGCCAACCAGCGCCGCTGGGTGATGCCGTTGGTCTTATTTTGGATCTTGGTAGGATACAGAGCATGCCAATGGCGCAACACACGGCGTTTGAGAATGTCGGTATGCAGCTGCGCGACGCCGTTGATATGCGTCGAGCACCAACAGGCGAGGTACGCCATGTGCACCGTGCTCCCCTGTAACAGCAAAAGCTCGTCCCATTTCTCTTGCGAGACGCCGACCTTACGCAGCTCGGTCTCCTGCACGCGCGCCATGCGGCGAATGAGCCGTGCGCATTCCGGCGCGACCCGTCGCACAAGCGCCATATCCCATTTTTCCAGCGCCTCTTGCATGATGGTATGATTGGTATAGTTAAACACCTGCTTGGCGATCTTTAACGCCTCGGAAAATTCCACCTGCCGCTCCATAAGCAAACGGATCAGCTCGGGAATGCTGATGACCGGATGCGTGTCGTTGAGCTGGAAGGTGATATAGCGCGGCAACTGCTCCCACGCATCCCCGTGCACCGCCTCGAAGCGACGCAGGGCGTCCTGCAAGGAGGCGCTGCAGAAGAAATATTGCTGTTTGAGGCGCAACAGCTTGCCTTCTTTGGTGGAATCGTTGGGGTACAGCACGCGCGTGATATCCTCCGCGCGATTTTTCTCACGCACCGCGCGATCGTAGTTTTGATCGTTAAAAGCCATGAAATCAAACGGCGTAAGCGGCTCCGCCTGCCACAGGCGCAGGGTCGAGATATGCTTGCCGCCGTAGCCGATGATCGGCATATCGTAGGGTACGGCGCGCACCGCCGTATCCCCGAACGCCACCGTCACCGCGTCCTCGTCGACGCGCACCGACCACGGGTCACCAAAGCGCGCCCAGTCGTCTGCCTCTTCCTTTTGAAAACCGTCGGCAAAGCTCTGGCGGAACAACCCGAAACGGTAGCGAATGCCGTAGCCGTCCAGCGGCAGGCCGAGGGTCGCGGCGCTGTCAAGGAAGCACGCCGCCAACCGACCAAGACCGCCGTTGCCGAGCGCCGCATCCTCGATCTCTTCGAGGCAATCGAGCGACATGCCCAGTTCCTCCAAAGCGCGACGCGCCTCACACAGCTTATTGGCGCACAGAAGGTTATTATAGATCGCCCGTCCGACCAAGAATTCGGCGGACAGATAATATGCCCGACGGCGACGGTCGTGCTGTCGGCGCGAACGCGTCCACGCTTTATTCACCGACAGCATCACCGCGCGCGACAGCGCGTCGTGCAACTGCCACGCGTCCAGTGCCTGCGGCGGTTTTTGATATGTCGCCTGCGAAAACAGCGCAAGGTGATTTTTTATACTTGCCATGAGGCTTCCTCCTTTGCGTCGGGAAGGCGTCCGTAGAGTCGGGTCTGCTCATACAGCCACTGCGCCGCCTGCGGCGTGAGCTGTTCGGCGCGCAGTCGCCAGCTCCAGTTGCCGCCGACCGTCGACGGCGTATTCATGCGCGCACGGCTGTCCAGCGCACACACGTCCTGCATGGTGAGCACGCAGGTGTTCGCCGCGCTCGCCATCGCCGCGCGCATCATACTCTCGCGCAGACCGTCGCGGTCGGTCGCGCCCAAATAGTCCATGGCGAACTTTACCTCGGCGCGCGGCGCGCTATCCGCCCAACCCAGAATGGTGTCGTTGTCGTGCGTGCCGGTGTATACCACGCAGTTCTTATCGTAATGATGCGGCAGATACTCGCTCTTGCCCTTGGGATCAAAGGCAAATTGCAGCACCTTCATGCCGGGGAAGCCGCTGTCGCGCACGAGCGCGTGCACATCCTCGGTGAGATGCCCGAGATCCTCCGCGATGATGGGAACATCGCCAAGCTGAGCCCGAACGACGTTCCAGAAATCCATGCCCGGACCGACGCACCACTTGCCGCGTCGCGCGGTCTTGGCGGTGGACGGAATGGTGTAATAGCCGGCAAAGCCGCGGAAATGGTCGATGCGGATAACGTCGTACAGACGCCGACCTGCGGCAAGGCGGTCAAGCCACCAACGGTAGCCGTCACGCTTCATTGCGTCCCAATCGTAGACGGGGTTGCCCCACAACTGGCCGTCCTTGGAGAACGCGTCGGGAGGACAACCGGCAACGGGGGACGGACGCCCGTGCTTGTCCAATCGGAACAGCGACGGCGTCGCCCATACGTCTGCGCTGTCGGGGGATACGTAGATAGGCAGATCGCCGACGACGCGTACGCCGCTATGATTGGCGTAGTCTTTGAGAGCCGACCATTGACGGTAAAAGAAATATTGCAGCATTTGGTGATACGCCACGCGGTCGGCGCAACGCGCGCGCCACGCCGCAAGCGCCTGCGGCTGGCGGATGCGGATATCCTCGTCCCATTCCTGCAACGGCAGGTCGCCGCTGTGCTCACGGATCGCCATGAACAGGGCATAGTCCTCTAACCACGCCGCATTGTCGCGACAAAACGCGGCAAAATCCGACGGCGGCGCGGCGATAAAACGGTCAAACACGACGGAAAACAGTCCCTCACGCGCCGCGGCAACGGTCGGATAGTCTACCCGTTCGGGATCGCCGCCCACCGCGGCGCCTGCCAGTTCGTCGGCAGACAGATACCCCAACCGTGCGACACCCGACGGGTCAACGAACAACGGGTTGCCGGCAAAGCTCGAAAAACTGTGGTAGGGCGAAAAGCCCTTGCCGACGGGACACACCGGCAAGATCTGCCAATAGGTCTGTCCGGCGCGCCGCAGAAAATCCACGAAGCGATACGCCTCCTCCCCCAGCGTGCCGATGCCGTAGGCGCCGGGAAGGGAGGAGATGTGCAGCAGTATGCCGTTTGCTCGTTTGCCTGTCATAATAAACCGTTCCTTTGTGTTGGGATTCATATTGCTATGGGGAAGTATGCGATTAAATCTTGCTTTTGTCGCTGGCGCACTAACCGCGGCTTTTGGACGCGTCAGCGACAAAAGCATGGGCGCGGTCACTAAACTAAATGGTTGTACAGAGTACGACCGCGCCGGTATACGCACTAACCGCGGCTTTTGGACGCGTCAGCGACAAAAGCATGGGCGCGGTCACTAAACTAAATGGTTGTACAGAGTACGACCGCGCCGCCGCGCCGCATCAGCCTTTAACAGCGCCGGCGATAACGCCCTTGATGATATATTTCTGACAGCTCAGATAAAACACGATGATCGGGATGATCGCCAGTACCAGCATCGCCATAAGACCGCCATAGTCGGTCGAGCCGTAAGCGCCTTGCATGGAAAGCTGTATCGCCACCGGCACGGTCTTTTGCCGCGTGCCGAGAATGAGATACGGCAACAGATAGTCGTTCCATATCCACATGGCGTTGAGGATCGCCACGGTGATGACCGTCGGGCGCAACACCGGAAACACCACGCGAAAGAAGCATTGCAGCGGCGTACAACCGTCGATGGTCGCGGCCTCCTCGATCTCCAAGGGGATACTCTTTATAAATCCGCTGAGCATAAACACCGACAGACCTGCGCCGAAGCCGAGATACACCACCACGATACCGAAAACGTTGTTAAACCCGATCTGCGACACCACGTAGGTCATGGTGAACATCACCATCTGAAACGGCACGATCATACTGAACACGAAAAGATAATACAACAGCTTCGTTGTGCGGTTGCGCACGCGCACGATATACCACGCGGTCATCGACGTACACAGCACGATGAGTGCGACCGAGGCGACGGTGATAAACAGCGAGCGCCCAAACGCTGCGGCGAATCCGACCGAGGTCAGACCGCGCAAATAGTTTTCGAGTCCCACGAAGGTCTGCGCATTCGGCAGGGCGAACGGTTCACCCGAGATATACAGACGCGACTTAAACGAATTGAGCACCACCAGCGCGATCGGCACGAGAAACAGCAGGCCGAGCACCGCAAGCAACACCGTGAGCGCACGGTCAAGGGCACGGGAGCGAGCGTTCATGCATCCACCTCCCGACTGCGCGTGGCGCGTAGCTGTAAAAACGCCAAAAACGCGACCAGCAGGAAGAACATGACCGCCTTGGCCTGTCCGACACCCTGCCACCCGATGCGTCCGTAAAAGGTCTGGTAAATGTTCAGTGCCAGCATCTCGGTCTGTCTCTCCGGCGCACCGGCGGTCAGGGCAAGGTTCTGGTCGAACATTTTAAAGGCGTTGGTCAGCGTTAAAAAGGTGCAGATGGTAATCGACGGCATCACCAGCGGGATCTTGATCTTAAACAGCGTCGCCGTCGACGAGGCACCGTCAATAGCGGCGGCCTCCACGAGCGCACCGGGAATGTTTTGCAGGCCGGCAATATAAATGACCATCATATACCCGATGAGCTGCCAGTTGGTGAGCAACACCAGTCCCCAAAAGCCGTACTTCGCCGCGAAGGTGATATCCACGCCCCACAGGCTGAGCACGCCGTTGATGAGCAAATTCCAAATATAACCGAGCACAATGCCGCCGATGAGATTCGGCATGAAAAACACCGAGCGAAAGAGGTTCGTCCCCTTTAAGCCGCGTGTGAGCAGCAGCGCCAGCAAGAACGCGCTCGCGTTGACCGTGACGATGGTCACGGCAGTAAACAGCGCGGTAAAGCCGAGCGCGCGCAGAAAATCCGTATCGGCAGTGAACGCGCGGATATAGTTATCAAGCCCTACCCATTCGGCGCTCGTGACGGTCGTGAATTTGGTAAAGGACAGCCACACGCCCATAACGAAGGGCAGAATAAACGCCATGGTAAACGCCGCCAGCGTCGGCAGCAAAAACACGGCGAACTGTGTTTTGAGTTGCTTATTCATTGTCAGGCCGTCCTTTCACCACGCGTCAGGAAACAGCTTGACTTTCCTTTTTCCAGCTATCGACCACGTCTTTGGTGACGGCCGCCCAATCCTTATTGCCCTGCGCGTATTTGAGCAAGGACGCACCGAAAGCCTCTTTAAACTGCGTGGAGGGGAACACCGTAAAGTTCCACGGTACGGTCTTAACGCCGTCTTTTTTCATCCAACGCACGAGCTCCTGCGCGAGAGGATCAGTCGGCAGATCCTGCTCGGAGAAGGTGTCAAACGGCGCGATGAAGCCGAACGATTCGGTCACGGTCTTTTTGCCCTCTTCGCTGGAATACAACCAGTAGATGAAATCCGCCGCAGCCTTTTGTTCCTCCTCGGACGCTTTGGCGTTGATGGCATAGAAGTTCTCGGTGCCGATCGCCAGACCCTGCGATTCTTCGCCGTCGATTCCCGTATAGATCGGCAGATATTTGACGTTCTCCGCCTTGACCTTGTTGCCGCTGACGCCGCTCATCTGGCTCCACGCCCAGTTGCCGTTCTGCACCATCGCACACTGTTCGAGCGCAAATTCCGCCATGGAATCCGCGACCGTCTTACTGCCGAGCAGCTTTTTGTCGGTGACGGAGTTGTTGATATACAGATCGAAGATGTTTTTAAAATTCTCGGCGTATTTGAACGCGATGGTGCCCACCGCATCGGTGGTCAGGTCGGTCTTATTATCGGTAAACTCATACGTCAACGGAATGTTCGCAAGATGGGTCTGCCAGCGCCAATCCTCGCCGCCTTTGAGCGACGTGGAGGCAAACACGCCCTTGATGCCCAGGTCGGCGGCGTGCGCCTGCATATCTTCCACGAGCGCTTTGAGCTTGGCGAAAGAATTGATCTCATCCATCGAACGATAGGTGGTCGCGCGATCGGCGAGGGCAAAATATTTGTCGGTGATCGCCTTATTATAGATGATGCCGTAGCCCTCCACAACGTAGGGAATGCCGACGACCTTGTCGCCGTCGGTCACGGCGAGGGATTTGTCGGTCAGGTGCTTATACAGCTCGGTGTCCGATAGATCGGCACAATACTCCTGCCAGTTTTTATAGCCGCGCGGTCCGTTGATCTGGAACAGCGTGGGCGCCTCGGCGGTGGACATTTTCGCCGTGAGAGTCTGCTCGTAGGTGTTGTTGGCGGCGGTATCGACGATCACCTTGACACCCGTCTCACGCTCGTAGAGGTCCGCCAGTTCTTGATACTTGTCTGCGATCTCGGGCTTGAAGTTCAGGTAGCGCACCGTCACCTTGGCCTCGTTCCCACCGCACGCGGTCAGCGGTAATGCCGCCACGGCAACCACCAACGCCAGCAAAAAAACGCGCAGTCGTTTTACATTTCTCATACATTTTCCTCCGTTCATCATTCGGCGCGGACAAGCGCCGCGCTCTGCGGATAGTGTATGAGAAAGCCAATGTAATATTCATCGTTTATCAGTATACACAAAATCGCATAAAAAGACAATAGCTTTGCGATTCGTATAATAAAAGCCGCGCGGCATCACCGCACGGCTTTTGATTTATTCGTCGATCAGCTTAAAAAACGTATCCTGCCACCCTTGCGGTGTCAGCGCGGCGGCGTTAGGCACAAACAGTATTCCCATATCCGCGGCGCGCTGTGCCAACGACATCGTGACGTCCGCGCTGTCGGGGCAAAAGTCGGTGGCGATCAGCATCTTGCGTGCGCGCTCACCGCCGAATCGCGCGGCAACCGTATGGAGCTTATACAGCTCCACCTCTTTGATATCGCCGTTTTTACAGGAAATAAACACCGGCGTGAGTCCACGCATAAGCATGACGTCGATCTCGTTCTTGGTGTCTTTAACGCCTCCGGGAACGGGACGATGAATGACGCCGTCCCAGTCGATGTTGACGCCCATACGCGCGTCACTGAACACGCGGCGGCCGTCCTTGCGCAGGGAACGCGCCTCGAATAAGGTCTTATATTCCAGCACGTTGCCCTCTTTGCTCAAACACTGGCGCAAAAACAGCGTTTTATACTTGTAACGAAAACTCCCCTCCGCACGCGAGGCAACGGCGATAACGCCGCACTGCTCGAGGTCGCGAATGAGCGCGTCAAAGCGTTGACGCTTATCGGGATAATCTGCGATAGCGGCGCGCACGACGCCGAAATCGACCTCAACGCACAGATCGTCCCTTTGTACACCGGCAGCGCGCTCGATCTCAAGCAACGCACCGACGCGGCGGTTCCACTGAGTCGCGTCACGGATAACGGCGTTCCACAGCGGTGCGATCGCGTTCACGTCCAGCTCCTCACTCGGCTGAGAGTCTTTCTTGACGCTGCCGCCGTACAGCGCGACCAGTTCTCCCACCGTCACCTTCGGGCTGGACAGCGCTTCGGTCTCGCCGTCGCCGTCGCAGTCCTCCACGACACCCGACACGGCGTCGATGCGTTGCAGGGTGACGGGATATCGGTCTTTATATCGCTCGTAGGCGACGCCTGCCGCGGCGAGCACCACGCCGTCGCCGCCCGACAGGTCGATGACACACTCGTCGCCCGTCTTGATAACGGCGGCGATGATCTCAACAGCCTCGTTGATATCGTCGCGACACACCGCCTTCGGCTCGACCGTGATCGGCAGATGCCGCCGCTTGATGACGGCGCGATAGCGCTCCACCGTCGCGTCGAGGTCCTCCGGCTCGCCGATGAGCACCAGCTTACAGGGAAGCAGGCTCAAACAGGTGGCAATATTGTCGATCGGGTCGTGTTCAAAGCATTCGATTACCGTCATGTTATCCGTCCTTATCTTGATTCTTCAGCCGCACCTTGGGTCCGTTCTTCTGCTCTTTCGTTCCTTTGAGCGAATAGGGCACGATGCCGTTGTGCCATTTGCCCCGTTGCCACCGGTGACGCGGCAACACCGCGTTTTTTCTTGTTGTGCTCGTCAAACAGGCGCTCGCGCGCGGCGATCGGCATGTTAAGCTCGAAGCTCACGTAGCCGCAGGCACGCATATAGGTGTTCCGGCGCTTGCTTTCCGCGCGCTGATGCCATTGTTGCGTTTCTCTCGACGAGCGTGATGACCACGAACGCCGCGAGCAACGCCACGGAGATGCACAAGCACCACGGTTGCATACTCACACTTCCTTGCACAACCTTAATTTGCCAAAATAGCTTCGATCTCCTTACCCATGAGATGGTTTTTGCTCACGAGTGCATCCACGAGCGTCTGCACCTTGTCGCGATTATCGCGCAAGAGGGCAACCGCATTATCCAGCTCTTCGGCAAGCACGCGGTTGCACAGGCGAATGGTCTCCTCGCGTGTCGGACCGTCGTCGTCGTACATGATGCCGTGCTCGTCGCTCATGCCGTAGACCGTGATCATGCGCAGGGCGATCTCGGTCGCCGCTTTCAGATCGCCGGCAGCGCCGGCCGAGATACCGTCCTCCTCGCCGAAGAAAACGATCTCTGCCGCACGACCGCCCAGCGCGGTACGGATCTCTCCAAGCAGACGCTTTTTGGTCTGCACGGCGGCATCCGACGTGCTGTGCATATAGCCGCCGAAGTTGCTTCGGCCGGCGACCGTCAGATACGCAGGCTTGTTGCCGCAAAGATAACTGATGACCGCATGACCTGCCTCGTGAATGGATATGCGATGAATAAGCTCCTCGTTCCACTCCTCTTTCTCACCGAAGCGGAAGGTCTCAAACGCCTCGTCAAACAGGCGGTCGGTCAGCGCAGTTTGTCCTCGTTGCAGCATACTGCGCAGAGCGAAGTCCACCACCGATTCCAGCTCCGCCAAGCTCATACCCGTCGAGCGCAGCACGACGTTCTCGATCATGCTGTCGGATAACGCCTGGTGACTGCGTGCCAACCGCTCGCGGATAAACTTCAAACGCTCCTGCCGATCGGGCAGGTCGACGAAAATGCGGCGATCAAAGCGGCGCAACAACGCCGCATCCAGCGCACTGCGACTGCCGAAGGACACGTCGAAGTTGGTCGCCGCAAGCACGAACACCGGTCGTGCGGTGTTGGTGGCAAAGCCATCCATCTCATTGAGCAGGGCGTTGACCACGTCTCCGGCGACGCCGTTGGTCATACGATCCTTCGCGACGATGTCGATCTCGTCGATGAACAGAACCGAGGGCGCGTATTTTCGCGCCATCGCGAACAGGCGCTTGACCTCCTGCGCACCGCCGCCCTGACGGGCGGTCAGGAAGTTGTTTCCTTGCGTGGCAATGAAGGTCGCGCCGGATTCGTGTGCAAGCGCCTTGGCGAGCATGGTTTTGCCTGTGCCGGGAGGGCCGTAGAGGATGATGCCCTTGGGCGCCGGAATGCCGTTTTTGGCATACAGACGCGGCTCTTTGAGATAGGAAATGAAGCCTTTGAGCTCCGCCTTGGCATCCTCGGCACCGATGATGCTGTCAAAGGTGGTGTCGGTGGCGCACAGACCGGCGATATCCTGCCGGTCCTGCGCGTCGATAGCAGGGATGACCCGCAGATCGCGGATGCAGATGGTGCCGACAGAGGCGCTCTCACGATCATAGACGCAGTCGAAGGTCAGCACCTTGCGCGCACGACCGAGCTCACGCAGCATCTTCTCGCTGTATACGCGCTTGCAGATCGCTTCGAGACGCGCGACCGCCGCGGACGCGCCCTCTTTCTCGAAAAAGCCGGTGGCACCGCTCTCGCTGAGCGCTTGGCGTTCCTCGGCGTTGATGCGACACTCGGGCGCGCTGTAAATATACACGGGGATGCGCTCGCGAATGAGCGAATCCATCAGACGACGGCCGTCGGACGCCGTATCCTCAATGTTGAGGGTAGGTGCCTCACTGCCGAAAATATCACAGATCGCCAGATCGATCTCCTCGGCGGCGATCAGCTCCTCTGCCTGTTCCTTGGTCTTGGGAACGAGGAAACGGAACTGCCGCGCGCGAACCAACGACGTAAAGATGGTCGGTTTCTCGCTGAATAACAGCACCGTCGGTTTTTTCGGCGCAGCAAACAGACGCGCCGCGTCGGAATCACCGACATCGGTGCGCACGCAAAGGCTCTTGATCCCATCGAGCTTGATATCCTCTTTTTCGTGCGCGAAACGCACCCAGTTATACACCTCGGATGAGATGAAGTTCGCCGCGCGTCCTTTGAGCGCGCGTGCATCCACGCGACCGCCCTCCGCAAAGAGAAGCGCCGCGCACACGTTGTCGTCAAAGGTCAGGTCGATCTTAAAGTTCTTCTTAAAGCGCGCGGCGTACTCCGCCAAGCAGGCTTGCCCGATGCCGAGCAGCTCCTGTGCGCCGAGAGGATTGAACAGCACGATGTTGCCGGCGGCAAAGCGCGAGCAGATCGCCTCGGGGAACAACAGATTTCCCGTCGAGGGATCGCGCTCGGTCGCCAGAGCGTTGACGATGACCTTGCGGCCGGGCAACGGCGCGCCCGGTTCAAGCGTATCGTACAGACTGCGTCCGGCGTTGGTGGTCATGATGATGATGGTGTCCTTAAAAGACACGTTCTCGCCCGAGTGGGAATCCTTGAGCCGTCCTGCGTCAAGGATCTGCAAAAACAGATGGATGATGTTGATATGCGCCTTTTCGATCTCGTCGAACAACAACACACAATTCGGATGTTCACGCACGAAGCCGGTGACCAGACCCTCGTGACCGTTTCGGTAGACCTTGTCCGAGCCGGAGAATTCCAGCGCCGCTTCCTTGTCGCTGAAGCTGCTCATGTCAAAGCGGCGGAAAGGCAACTGCATCGCCTGCGCGGCGACCTGCGCAAGATAGGTCTTGCCGACACCGGGCGCACCGGCGAACAGGAAGGTCGCACGCGGCGACGAGGAGGGTGCCTCCAAAGGCCCGCGTGCAAGGGCGTTGAAATAGCCGCCCACAACCGCAGAGATCGCCTCGTCCTGTCCGTATACGCGTTCACGCAACTCCTGTTGCATGCGTTTGATCGGCTCGACCACCATCTCAATGGTCGTCTGCGAGCACACGCGCGCCATCTCTTCAAGATCGTCGTCAAACAAGCCCTCGTCAAACTCTTCCAAGATCTTGTCGATCTCTTTGATCTTTTCGTCTATCACGTCGTTTTGAACGCGGCGCGTGGGAGCCTTGCTCGGCGCCGAGCTGTCCGTCGGACGACGGCGGCGGTGGCGGAATACAAAACGGAATATGTCGTTGGTCTTGTCGGTGGGATTTTCCATAATCTTGCGCACCAGCATCGGCACCGTCACGCAGGGCTCGTTGCCGATCGAGGCGCTGATCTGCGCAAGCTCATAGCAGTCCTCCAGCGCAGTGATCTCCTCAAAGGTGGTCAGAGGATCCTGTTTGAAGGAATCCAGCACCGCGCCCAGCTTGGTAACCTGCCCCTGCTCGTCGAGCGACAACAGCTCCACCGCCTGTTCCAATTCAGGGTGAGTGCGCACGCTCTCCTCACCACGCAGACGCGTCATAAGCAACGCTCCGATAACGTGCAACTGTGACACGTTGCTCGATCCGTATTTTCTGCGAAGCGCCTGCGCCTCCGCATAGATAAGCTCCAATACGTCGCTCTTTTCTATGGCCATATGTGCGTCCCTCCGATATTACATATTACATAGTATAAATATATCATACCGCTCAAACGGTTGCAACAGAAAACCGCATTTTCTGTTGAATTACGGCGACGCACGTGTTAGAATTAGTAAAAAGGTCGAAAGGAGGGCGACTGTATGAAAATTTTTGTATCCGGCACGTTCGCAGATATGGACGCCGCGCGCGATATACTCAACAAGCAGGTCTGCCCTCGCCTGAACCAAAGAACGCGCAAGTTCTACGGGCAGGAGATCGACATGACAGATTTTCGCTGGGGTATTGACACCGAAAGCGCCGACAACGCCGCCGCCAAAACTGTCCTTGCCTGCCTTGAAGCGTGCGATGAGGCCGCGCCGCCGATGCCGTTTATCATTCTGCTCGGCGAGCGTTGCAACCGTCCCCTTACGAGCGTGGTCATCGAGCGCGCCGAGCGCGAATTCGGTTTCACCGCCGAAAACAAAGCCTGCGGCATCGCCGAATTGGAGATCGAATACGGCGCGTTACGTGACGAGGCGTGTCGCCGCCGCGCCGTGGTGTGCTGTATCGACCGCGAAGGCGTACAGCCCGAACCGACGATGGCGGCTCTGCGGCAAAAGCTCGCCGCACGACTGGCACACGGGCAGATTCTGCATTTTACCCGAACGGCGCGCGGCATCATCAGCCGCGAGGAGAACCTGCCGTTTGCCGAGGTGCTCACTGACAAGCTGTGGCAACATCTGCGCGACAATCTCACGTTACCGGATGAAAACACGCAGGATTTCACCGTACACCGCACCTATATGCAGAAAAAGGCACTGGGTTTTCGCAGCCGCCGACGTCTGTTCGACCGCTGCATGCAGGCGTTACACGAAAAAGCGTCGTATATCTTCCTGCGCGACCGCGCCGGCACCGGCAAAAGCTCCCTGCTCAGCCGCCTGCTCGTCGAATGGGGTGAGCAAAACGACGCGGCACGCGCCATCCCCATCTTCTGCGGTCTGACCGAAAACGTCGACACCGGCATGGAGGTGCTGCAACGCATCGTGCGCCACCTCGAACACGCCCTCGGCAAGCCGCAAGGCTCGCCCGACAGCTTCGACGCGTGGAAGGATTACGAGGAAAGTCTGTGCCTGGAATACGAGGACGCCGCCCTGCCGACGCTGCTGTTCGGCATCGACGCGGTCGACAAGCTGCGCGTCGGGGAGATCGTGCAAAAGCTGCTGTTCCTCCCCCAAGGCAGCTATAAAAACCTACAGTTCATCATCAGCTTCACCCCTGCCATCAACCTGCCGCGCCGCTTTGAACGCTGTCCATCCTTCGCGCTCGGCAACATCGACGAACAAGAGATGCGCGAGATCATACGCGACATCCTCTTGAAATATAACAAGCGTGAACTGTCGCGCGAGGTGGAAGACCGCCTCGTCGAGGTGGCACGCCGATCGGTGCCGCTGGAGCTCAACCTCGCTGTGCAGGCGTTACGCATAATGGACGCGACCGAATTTGACGTGGCGCACAAAGAGTCCTCCATGCAGGACATCAACCGCGCCCAGCTCGCCATCATCGAACGGCTCACCGAGGGCATGGGCACGCGCATTTCGCACGACCTGCTGTTGTTCAGCCGTCGGTTCTTACAATTCGCCTGCGAGCGCATCGACGAGCGGCTGTACACGGCTCTGCAACATATCGCCGCCGCGCCCTACGGCTTACCCATCGAGATGCTCAAAGCGCTTGATCCCACCAACTTCGACGAAGAAAACTTCCTGCTTCTGCGACACTATTTGCAGGAGGTGTTTATCCTGCGCGCCGACGGGCGCTACGATTTCGCTCACAAATGCTTGCGGCAGGCCCTGGTGTTCACCAACCTCGACGGCGTGTCGGACGACACCGCGTTGTCCCGTCGGTTGTTCGACGCGCTGTATGCGCTCGAGGACAACCACCCTCTGCGCACGAGCGATATCCTCTATTTTGCCAACCAGTGCAAGCTGTATAATTTCATCACCGACTATATCATCAACGCCTACTGGGACGGCACGCGCCGCTACCGTCGCCGCGGCATCCGCCAGCAACTGCGTAACCGCGCGCTGCTGCACAGCCTGATCTACAACCTGCCGCAATACGTTGCGCGCGGCGAGACGGTCGAAGGCGGCGCACACGCCATACTTCATGACAAGACGCGGCGGCTGTTCCGCTTCAATTCCGTGTTCGGCGGCGACCTGCTCGCGAGCGAAGATTGTGATACGCGCGGCGAGGTGCAACAACGCGCTCGGGACTACGAATGCTTGGTCCAAGAGGTCAAAAAAGAACTCGACGCACTATGCGAACAGCTCGCGCAGCATTGCGAGGATCTGCCGCTCTCCGCTGTCCCCTATATCAGCCTCGTGCGTGACTGGTTTATCAACTGCGCGCGTTACGGGCGGTATATGGTCGACTTGCTGTCCTTTAACGGCGGCGAATGGGAACCGCCAACCCGCATCACCCAATGGAGCCGTGCCGCCGTCGCGCTGTTTGACGGAGCGTTCTTTGCACACGTGTCGGAGGAAACGAAGCAGCGCTTCGATGCCATGGACAGCAAAGCGTTCGCGCAGGCGTTTCTCTCCGACCCCGAAAACACCTATCATCAACTGTTCGGCGTGTGGCTTGCCGCCGATTGCACATACGATCTGCCTCGGCTGTTCGACAACTATACCGAAAACATCGAGCGCGGTCTTTTGCGCGTATTCTGCGCCGTAGCCGAGATGAGCCGCGCCATTCCGGGGCGCGCCTCGCGCATCCGCGATATATTGTTGCCTCTTTACGGCAAGGTGTATATGCGTGCAACCGCGCTCAACGTCAACATGAAAACCTGGGCCGAGTTCCTCGATCTCGAAGACGCCGCCGAGGAGGCGCCGACCGATGTGTTTTGCGCGCTGTTGCACGACTATCGCGACCTCGAATACCACGAGACCGCCAAAAAATACACCGACTTCCTCAACGACGCCGAGACGGCGATCGCGTTTTCCACCTTTTCCGAAGCCGAGGAGAATATCACCACCTGCCGCAACGCCATCCGCGCCGCCGAACGTGCTCTGCGCTTCACCGATGGTCGTCGCGACTTTCTCCAATTCCATTTCACTTTCTGCAATGCGTTGCGCGAACAGTTGACCAAGCTGACTGCGCCCTTCCTGCTCACCGAAACGCAGGCAGTGTACGAGCAGCAGTTTGCGTTCTTGCGCGAGAACGCGGCGGCGATACCGAGCGCCGCGTACAGTGACCTGCTGTGCCTGCGCTATTCCGAGCACATGCTGGCGCTCTACGCCGCGCACGATGCCATGCCTGCCGCCGAGGACAAGCGCCGTTGGCACACCACCGAATTTCTCACGGCGGTGCACCTGCTCTCTGCGTTGCAAAACGACCCGCGCATCGGCGACGTCGGTGAACCGCCGCCCATATCGCCCGACAAGCTCATTCCCCCGGAAGAAAAACACAAATTCGCCATGGAGGACGAATACTTTGACGAGGACGAACAGCCCGCGGATGCCGCTTTCCAATGGCGCGTGATGTCCGTTGTGGCGGTCGCCGTCGAGGCGCTGCGCGCCATCAACCGCACCGCACCCGATTTCGATGCTGGTAGCGAAGCAAAACAGATGTACGATGATCTCGAAACGGGCGTGATCGAAAACTTCGAGGACGGCGCCGTCCTCTATTCCGACCACGACCTCAAACGGCGCATCCGCGAACTGTGCCGCGAGAATGCGTATCCTCAATTCACCGCCCTGCTCGAACGCGTGGACGAATTGCTCACTCCCTTCACCATGCCGTGAGCGCCCACACACACGCGCGGCGCACCGTGCGAACGGTATAAGCAAAAACAACGCCCTCTGCTCTATGAGCAGAGGGCGTTGTTTATTTTCCGTCACAGCCGCAGTCGCAACCGCGGCCGCCTTTTCGCGCCGCGCAGGTCGCGGCATCGGGACAACCGACGCATTTGCCGCGGCGGCGAGCGCGGCAAAGATACCACACGACCGCGCCGATGATCGCGCCGACGATCGCCAGAATAATATAGTCCGTCATCGCTTTTACCCTTTTGCCTTTCTGTCCGCGCGTATGATCAGCCACGCAACGATCGCCGCCATCGCCGTCACCGCGATGAGACCGCCCCAGAAGCCGGCGCCGAGCGCACCGGTGGTGATGAGGGTGCCGATCTGGTAGACGAGGAAGCCGACCGTGAAGCCGACGCACAGCTGCAAGCCGATGCCGCCCCATAGCCATTTTTTATCCTTGATCTCGGCGTTCATCGCGCCGATCGCCGCAAAGCAGGGCGGCGTGAAGAGGTTGAACATCAGGTACGCGAGTGCGGCGACCTTGGTGATGCCGAAGACGGCGGCAACCTCAGCGCCGGCACCCTCGGCCATTTCCAGAGCCTCGGTGTCGATGAGGTTGGAGATGCCGTAGCACACCGCCAGCGTGCCGACGACGTTCTCCTTGGCGATGAAGCCGGTCACCGCGGCGGCGGCGAGCTGCCACGCCTTGATGCCGATGATCGGCACCAACACGACCGCGATCGGGCCGGCAACCGAGGCGAGTATCGAGGTGCTCTCCGCGCCCTCCTCGACCAGCGCAAAGTTCCAGTTAAACGCCTGCATAATGTACACGATCGCGTTGCACAGCAGAATGATGGTACCGGCCTTGACGATATACGCCCAACCGCGGCTGAGCATCGACATGCACGCGCGCGACAGCGACGGCACCTTGTATTCCGGTAGCTCGATGATAAAGAACGACTTGCGGTTCTTATGTCCGGCGATCTTGTTGACCAGCAACGCGCCGAGCAGAATGATGATGATGCCGACAAAGTACATCAGCGTGCCCACCCAGGACGCTTCGCCGAAAAATGCGCCGGCGAACAGACCGATGACCGGCAGCTTCGCGCCGCAGGGCATAAAGGGGGCGAGCATCGCGGTGGCGTTGCGCTCACGCTCGTTGCGGATGGTGCGAGACGCCATGACGCCGGGGATGGCACAGCCGGTCCCGATGACAAACGGGATGACCGACTTGCCCGACAAACCGACTTTTTTGAAGATCGGGTCCAGAACAACCGTCGCGCGCGCCATATAGCCGCAGTCTTCAAGCAGCGCGATAAGGAAATACATCACCATCACCAGCGGCAGGAAGCCGACCACCGCGCTGACGCCGCCGATGATACCCTCGGTGAGCAGTGCGACGAGGAACGGGTTTCCGCCCTCAAGCAGACCGCCGACCCATTCCTTGAACATATCGATAAGTGTCACAAGGCCGGGGATGACCGTGCCGTTTTCGAACTCATAGCCCTCGGCGATCCACGGACCGACCCACGCCTGCGAGATCTGGAACACAAGGAACATCACCACCGCGAAGATGAGCAAGCCCGCGATGGGGTTAGTGAGCACCGCGTCGATCTTGTCCTGCACGTTGTGCTCCTTGGTGAGGATCTTGCGGCTCTCGACCTCGGCAACGATGCCGTTAACAAAAGCAAAGCGCTTGCGATCCGCCGCCTCGACCGCCTTTTTGTCGGTCAGATCGACGTTGCCCTGTATGTAGGGCGCCGCCTGCTCTTTACCGCTCTGCGCGATCGCCGCCTTGACTACCTCGGCAAGACCGGTGCCGGCGGTAGACGCCGTCTCAACCACCGGACAGCCGAGCTTCGCCGACAGGGCGGCGGTGTCGATGACAGTTTCTTTCTTTTTGTTGATGTCCGCTTTGTTGAGTGCAACCACCACGGGAATGCCCAACTCGAGCAGCTGCGTCGTGAAGAACAGACTGCGGCTGAGATTGGTCGCGTCGACGATGTTGATGATCGCGTCGGGGTTTTCATTCTTGACGTATGTACTGGTGATGCTCTCCTCCGACGTAAACGGGGACATCGAATACGCGCCCGGCAGGTCGACCGCAATCAGCTCGCGGTCACCGGCGTAGGAGCGCTTGATCGCCGCCTCCTTCTTGTCCACGGTGACGCCTGCCCAGTTGCCGACCTTTTCGTTGCGACCGGTCAGCGCATTGTACATCGTGGTTTTGCCGCTGTTCGGGTTACCGGCAAAAGCAATTCTCATTCTTGTTTCCTCCTCGGTTTTATTTATTGGTTATTTTACGGAATATCCGGTAAAATACGGAATGATTTTCGGTTAGTCTATGCTAACCACTTAGCAAAAAGCAATCAGCGGACTGCTCATTGGCATCATTCATAAAGAATGATCGCCTCAGCCAGCTGATCGTCGATGTTGTAGCGGCCGTCCTTGATGGACACCACGCAGCTGCCGCGGCGGCGGGAAACCACCGTGATCGGCTCGTCGCTGTAACAGCCGAGCGAGAACAGGAATGCGTCCAACTCCTCGTCGTTGGTTTCGAGGCTTTTGATAATATATTCCTTGCCGAGTTCAGCCGTCTTCACATTCATACTTTCACAACCACCAAATCATACTCAAATTGCAGTTAGCGTAGGCTAACTCGTAGATATAATAGCATTGGCGCCATTTTTTGTCAAGAGTTTTTTCCATTTTTTGTAATCCGTCATGCGCAAAAAACGCCCCTTGATTCCGATCAAGGGGCGCTATTTATTCGCAGATTAAAATTGCGGTGGGGTCAACCGGCAGGATCGCCTCCTGCATCGCCTCAAGCGTGCCATAAGGAGCCGGTATCTCGTAGCCGTTTTCACCCGTCGGGTAGGACACCGTCGGACCGCCCGGTTTCTGTGCCCACGTGTTGCCGACAAAGGTCGGACCGTTGACGCCGTCATAGCACGGGCTGTAAACGATGTTGTAGCGGCCGCCGTCAAAGATGTTGTTGCGGATAATGAAGTTGTCGCTGCTGCAACCCTTCCAGCCGGTGCGAATGTTGCCTGCCTCGTTACCGCCGATTTTGGTCTCTCTTCCGCTGTATCTCTCGTAATACGCGCGGCGATTGTACGAGCCGAAGCCATATCCGGGGAAGCGCAGAATATTGTTCTCGTACACCGAGTCCTTGACCGCGCCGTCCTTGTCAACAAACACCTCAAAATTATAGTGGCAGTACTCAACCAGATTATCGCTGACCTGCACGTTTTCGTGCAGCTTGCCGCCCTGATTGGTGTAGCCGGTGTCATAACACTGGTAGATCCAGTTGTTTTTGACCGTGATGTTTTTCTGATCGTTAAAAAACTCGATGCCGTTTCCCAAACGGATGCGCTCGGTGTGCATACAGCCGCCGATATAGCCGATCTCGCAGTTGGTGACAGTCATGTTCTCGCACAGGGCAGCGCTGACGCCGAAGTTCGCGTAGCGCATGCAGAGGTTGTCGATGACCACGTCGTTGGTGGTGCCGTCCGGCACGTAGCGACGCAGGATCGCTCCCGTTCCCCTCGCCGTCACCTCGATGCTCTTGTACATACCGCCGGGATTGCCGGCAGAATGGTAAAAATAGACCGCGTGCTGCTCGGGATCGTAATAGTAGTCAAAATCCTCAATAACCTGATCGCGGAACAGGCGCCGCGAGGTCGAGGCGTTGATGACGCCGTAGTCAAAGGTGATGTTGCCGACATCGCCCTGTTCGGGGCCGGTTTCGAGCAGCCAGACGTTCTCCTCGTCAGTCTTTTTCCAGAACTTTTCATCCGCGTAGTTGTGGTGGCTGCCGTAGAGCTGCGGCTTGGGACCGACGCCGTAGGCGCCGATGCGCATGCCCGTGCGCATATACATCGTGCCACGGTACACGCCGCCGCGCTCAAACAGGATGGTGGAGCCCATTTCGAGTTCTCCGGCTATCTCACGCAGATGATGGGTGCTGCGCCACGCGGTCTCGGGAGTGCGACCATCGTTTGTGTCGTCGCCTTTGTAGGACACGTAATAGGTCACGCCGTCGACCGAGGGCTTGATTTGATCCTCGGCGTTGAGAATCCGTTGCCGCATCGCCTCGGCTTGCTCGTCGAAGCGGCTGTGCTGCTCACCGAACAACACGGCGGTGTTAAAAGTGATCGGCGCCTCGTAGGCGGTGGATACGATCGCGTTACTCATATTCTCCACTCCTTATCGGTAACCGGTTTTGTAAAGTTTGGTTGTCACGCTCATGGCTACGCGTATACTATACCCGATACGGCACGTGATGTCAAGGCTTTTGGGGAGATTTGCCGAGGGAAGATTGAAGACAAAAAGACCCCGTGCGTTGCACGAGGTCTTTTGCTTGTGTAAGCGTCTACCTATCGTCCCGGTGCCGCTCGTCGTGGCGCCGCATCTCTGCTCTCGTTATTCATTACCGCCACGACCGGCAAATGCCGCAGGCATTTGCATCGTTCCCTGCGTGGCAATTAAGTGGCTGGAAGCGTACAGGGACAATACACACACTCTAACGCAAAATAAAAGACCTCGTGCTGTTGCACGGGGTCTTTTATTTGTGTAAGCGTCTACCTATCGTCCCGGGCCGCTTCCAGCCAAGTATTGTCGGCACGAGTGAGCTTAACTGCCGTGTTCGGGATGGGAACGGGTGTACCCTCACCGTCATCAACACTTACTATTCGGACTCTTTCGGGCCCTGAGAACTGAATAAAGCGAACAAGTGAACGTGCGAACCTGTGTGCATCGGGGCATCACACCCTCTGCACCCTGAAATGATTCGTTCTTGCATTGATTTGACCGTTAGGTCAAGCCCTCGATCTATTAGTACTGCCAAGCTAAAAGCGTCACCGCTCTTACACACGCAGCCTATCAACCATGTAGTCTTCATGGGATCTTACCTGATTACT
>JAFQFY010000049.1 GCA_017398485.1 Clostridia bacterium | reverse complement strand
TTAAAGAACTGATTAAATAATTTTTGTAAAAAAGGGGCTGAAAAGTCCCTTTTTTACTTTATTTTATTAATTTTATATGTTATAATTGCTTTGTATACAAAACAAACGGGAAGAAGGTGAACCCATGGAACAGGAACAGAAGCAGATGAAAGCGTTGCGTAAACGCGCGATATCCGTCTACGATGTCGTCAGCACGCTGGTGGTGTCTTTGCTGGTCTTGGTCGTGGTGTTCACTTTCTTTGTTCGTGTGGTACGCGTGGACGGCGATTCGATGAACACTACCCTGCGCAACGGAGATCAAGTGCTGTTATATACCAGCGGTTCCGAATACCGGCACGGGGATATCGTGGTCATCGACCGTTACGCCGTCGTGCCGCTTGTCAAGCGCATTATTGCTGTCGGTGGTGACACGTTGAAGATCGGCGACGACGGGATGGTGTATCTTAACGGCTCGATGCTCAGCGAGCCGTACGCGCGCGGTATGACCAAGCCGAAGGATTGCACTGAAACGATCATTATCCCCGATGGATACGTGTTTGTAATGGGGGATAACCGTATGGATTCGCACGACAGCCGTTCGTCTGACATCGGCTTGATATCGGTCAAGGACATCGTTGGCAAAGCAGTATATCGTGTAGCACCGTTTTCCGCTTTTGGAGATATTTACACGAACCTCGAACATAGCGCCGTCTGAGGAGGCACCGCTCAATGGAAGAAGCATCAGTTAAAAAACAACATGCATGGTTATCCGAATGCCTCGACTGGATCTCGGTGATGATCGGTGCGTTGATACTGTCGATCGTGATTTTTACCCTGCTATTTCGCATCGTAACGGTCGATGGTGATTCAATGATGGAAACCCTGCATCATAACGACCGTGTGATCCTCGTCACGGAGTTTTACTCGCTTGACCGCGGCGACATTGTCGTCGTGGCGCGGCAAGACGGCACCTCGGTCATCAAGCGAGTCATCGCGATCGCCGGCGATACGTTGGATATTGACGAGGACGGAAAGGTCTATCTTAACGGGGAAGAGTTACAAGAGGATTACATACGTGACGGCGTTACTCCGGCGTTTGATTTTAAGGGTCCCTACACGGTGAAAGATGGCGAGATTTTTGCCATGGGCGATAATCGCAAGTGGTCGTACGACTGCCGCGATACAGGCCCGTTTTTGGTTGACGACGTGGTGGGCGAGGCGGTGTTCCGCCTGTTTCCGCTGGACGTCATCGGCGAGATTTAAGGAGCTTGGGTATGGCAACAGGAAACAAGAAAACTAAATACAGTCCTGCGCGCCGCCCGAAGAATGAAAAGGGTGTGCGCTCACACGAGAACGGCGCACCTGTCGAACGCGCCGAGTCGATCCAGTGGTTTCCCGGTCACATGGCGCGCACGCGCCGCAAGATTCAGGAGAGTTTATCGCTCGTAGACGCGGTCATTGAGATCGTGGATGCGCGTATACCGATCAGCAGTCGTAACCCCGAACTTGACTCATGGGTCGGTCGAAAGCCGAGACTGGTGATCCTTAACAAAGCAGATCTTGCTGACGAGGCGGCGACAAAGCGCTGGGTCGCGTGGTACGAATCGCGCGGTGTCGCGGCGCTGGCTGTGGATTGCAAGAGCGGTCGCGGCTTTAACGGTTTTATGCCGGCGTTGCGTCGTCTTCTGCAAGCCGAGATCACCAAATGGGAGAGCAAGGGCATGAATCGCGCCTTGCGCGCGATGATCGTCGGTATCCCCAACGTTGGCAAGAGTTCCTTCATCAACCGTCTCAACAAAGGCGGTAAGGCGAAGGTGGAGGATCGTCCCGGTGTCACGCGCCATAACCAGTGGTTTACGGTAGAGGGCGCACAGTTGTTAGACACACCGGGTGTGCTTTGGCCGAAGTTTGACGATCATACCGTGGCGCTTCATCTGGCGTTTACCGGTGCTATCAAGGATCAGGTGTTGGATATTGAGGAGATGGCGTGTGAGCTGCTCGACGTGTTGTCGAGTGAGTATCGCCCGATGCTCATCGAACGCTATAAATTACCCGACGAGATTCCGGAGGATATGTGGGAGTTGTTACAGCTCGTTGCGCGTAAGCGCGGTATGCTGGTCTCCGGCGGCGAGGTGAACACCGAACGCGCCGCGATCATGCTGCTCGACGAATACCGCGGCGGCAAGCTCGGCCGTATCACGCTGGAATCGGCTCCAAGGACGGTGACGCAGGAATGACAGGCAGTGAATTTGACGCGCAGATTCGTGCGCAGGAGGCCGCTTGCTTTTGCGGCGTCGACGAGGCCGGTCGAGGACCTCTTGCAGGCCCCGTGTATGCGGCGGCGGTGATTTTGTCGCCCGACAGACCGATCTACGGTATCAACGACAGCAAAAAGCTGTCCGAAAAGAAGAGAGAAGCCCTGTTTGACGTCATCTGCGAGCAGGCGGTCGCGTATTGCGTCGCCTCGGCATCGGTCGAAGAGATCGAGGAACATAACATTCTTGGCGCGACCTATCTTGCCATGACGCGCGCGGTTGAAGGATTGGCAGTAACGCCGTCGTTGGCGCTCATTGACGGCAATCGGTTGCCGCCCATGCTGAAAACGCCGGCAAAATTCGTTGTAAAGGGAGATGCCTTGTCAGAGTCGATCGGTGCGGCTTCTATACTCGCCAAGGTTGCGCGAGACCGCGTGTTGCGCGAATTGGACGCTGAATATCCCGAATATGGCTTTGCGGTGCATAAAGGCTACGGTACCGCCGCACATGTGGCGGCACTACGCGAATTTGGCCCCTGCCCGGCGCATCGCCTCAGTTTTCTCACCAAAATCTTGGGGAGTGGTCGCTGATGGCGGGTGTGTCTAAGGGCGCGGCAGGCGAGGCGATCGCGGCGCGGTTTCTGCGTGATAAAAAATACACGATTCTCGCCGCGAACTACCGCTGTCGCTTTGGCGAGGTAGATATTATCGCGGCGGATAAAGCGTATATCGTGTTCGTCGAGGTCAAGACACGGCGTGCGGATGCGCTGTTTTCACCGCGTGAGGCGGTGACAGAGGCCAAACAGCGGCGCATCGTGCAGACGGCGTCGCTGTACATGAGCCGTTATCCGTCCGTCCTACAGCCGCGTTTTGATGTCATCGAGGTTGTCACCGACGTCAATGACCCGATGCACGTGCTCGAACTCAACCATATTGCCGGCGCGTATGAAGCAGGCGATCTGCGCGCGTCGTTTTAACACCCTTCGGAAAGGAAGTAACATTATGCATTATACCAGTACCCGTGACAATTCCATCGTTGCTACCGCCTCGCAGGCGATCGCACAGGGCATCTCCAAGGAAGGCGGTCTGTTCGTCCCCACGGCGTTGCCGACGCTTTCGGCGGCAGATTTTACCGTGTTGCAGGGACTCAAATATAACGAGCGCGCCACCTATGTGCTCTCGCGCTTTTTAACGGATTTCACCGCGGCAGAGGTGGAAGAGTGTACGACGGCGGCATACGGCACGCAGTTCGACACCGCGAGCGTGGCGCCTCTTAACGCCATCGACGCCGAGCATAACGTACTCGAGTTGTGGCACGGCCCGACCTGCGCGTTTAAGGATATGGCGTTGCAGATCCTGCCGCACCTGATGCGCGTATCTACGCAGAAATCTCTTCCCGGTGAGGAAGTGGTCATTCTCGTTGCCACCTCCGGTGACACCGGTAAAGCGGCACTCGAGGGTTTCAAGGATGCCGCCGGTACGCGAATTCTCGTATTTTATCCCGTCGACGGCGTCAGCGAGATGCAACGTCTGCAAATGATCACCCAAGAGGGTAACAACGTTGGCGTTTGCGCCATTCGCGGTAACTTCGACGACGCGCAGACCGGTGTGAAGACGCTGTTTACCGACGCGGCGATGCAGAAGCAGCTTAAAGACGGCGGCATGCATTTTTCCAGCGCCAACTCGATCAACTGGGGTCGCCTGGTGCCGCAGATCGTCTATTATATTTCCGCCTATTGCGATATGCTCGCGCAGGGAAAAGTTGCGATGGGTGAGCCGATCAATGTGGTGGTGCCCACCGGAAACTTCGGTAATATTCTCGCCGCCTATTATGCGCGCGAAATGGGCACGCCGATCGCTAAACTCATTTGCGCTTCAAACCGCAACCGCGTGTTGACCGATTTCTTTGAGAGCGGCGTGTATGACACGGCGCGCCCGTTCTACACCACGACCTCGCCCTCGATGGATATTCTCGTATCCTCCAACCTGGAGCGTCTGTTGTACCATCTGGCAGACGAGGACAGCGACGCCGTTGCGGATATGATGCGCTCTTTGCGTGAGGACAAAAAATACACCGTTCCGAGTGTCGTCAAAGCGCGCATGGATGCGTTGTTTGCTGCCGGCTGTGCAGACGACGAACAGGTGGCGGCGACTATCAAGACGGTTTTTGACAAGACCGGTTATCTGCTGGATACGCACACGGCGGTGGCGTTTTACGTCTATGACGCGTATCGTGCCGAGACGGGCGATACCACCCCGACGGTCATTGCGTCGACCGCCAACCCTTACAAGTTTACGCCCTCCATTCTTGAAGCACTGGGCGTGGAGAAAGACGAGAAGCCCTACGAGCAGGTGGCACAACTTCACGACAAGACCGGCTGCGCCGTGCCGACGCCGCTTGCCGCCTTGCGCACGAAAGTGGTGCGTTTCACAGACGTCTGTGACGGCGATGCCGAGAGCATGCGAGAGACGGTTTGCCGCATGCTGCATCTTGATTGATCGGGAGGCAATATCATGGCGTTATTTGCCATAGGCGATCCGCATCTGTCCTTGGGCACGGATAAACCCATGACGGTGTTTCCCGGCTGGGACGATTATGTGGAGCGACTCGAAAAGAACTGGCGCGAGCTGGTGGGACCGCAGGATACGGTCGTGCTTGCCGGTGACATCTCCTGGGGGATGTCGCTCGAACAGGCGAGGGAAGACCTTGCGTTCTTGAATGCCCTTCCCGGACAAAAACTGTTATTCAAGGGCAACCACGATTATTGGTGGACCACGCGACGCAAAATGGACACTTTCTTGTCCGACAACGGTTTTGATACGCTTCGCATCGTGCACAACGATGCCGTTGCGGTGGACGGCCGTTTTGCCGTGTGCGGCAGCCGCGGCTGGTTTAATGACGACGGCGTCGAGGCGGATCGCAAGGTGTTGTTGCGCGAGGTAGGTCGTCTGCGCGCATCCATCGAGGCTGCCAAGAAGACAGGTTTGGAGCCGGTGGTGTTTTTGCACTATCCGCCCTTGTTTGCCGGTCAGCGTTGCGAGGAACTGCTGGAGGTCTTGCGTGACGAGGGGATCGGTCGTTGCTACTACGGCCACGTGCACAGCGCGGGCATACGCATGGCGTTTAACGGTGAGCACGAGGGCGTGCACTATCAGCTGATTTCAGCGGATGCGTTAGGCTTTTGTCCGATGAAGATCACACCGTAAAATGTTTGTGAAATTCTCAAAATTTTCTTAAAAAAGGGTAGCCAAACGCAAATTAATATGGTATAATAGAGCGCAAATTGTTTTGGAGACAAAACGGGAGGAATAAATTATGAGTCTGAAAACCGCTACTAAACTGGAAAACAACCGCGTAGAACTGGAAATCGAAGTCGACGCCGCGACCTTTGAGGCCGCTGTCAACGCCGCCTATAAAAAGGACGTCAAGAAGATCGCCGTCCCCGGTTTCCGCAAGGGCAAGGCGCCGCGCGCTCTCATTGAGAAGACTTACGGCACCGGTGTGTTCTACGAGACGGCTATGAACGACATTTACCCGATTGCTCTGGATGAGGCGATCAAGGCCTCCGGCTATGAGTACGTCGAGGATAAGATCGATCTGGACGTGGTGTCTGTCGGCGCCGAAGGCTTGGTCTTTAAGGCGACTATCACCGTCAAGCCTGAGGTTACCCTGCGTGGTTATAAGACGCTCAAGGCTACCAAGAAGGTGGAGCCCGTCACCGACGAAGATATTGCCAAGGAACTTGAGAAGTTGCAGGAGCGCAACGCGCGTATGGTGTCTGTTGAGGATCGTGCCGCCGAGATGGGTGACACCGTGACCTTCGACTTCGAAGGCTTCCAAGACGGCGTCGCGTTTGAGGGCGGTAAGGCGGAGAATCATTCTCTGGTGCTCGGCTCCGGTCAGTTTATCCCCGGCTTTGAGGAGCAGCTCGTCGGCGCGGCCGTTGACGCCGAGCTGGACGTCAATGTCACCTTCCCCGAGGAATATCACGCCGCCGAGCTTGCCGGCAAGCCTGCCGTGTTTAAGTGCAAGGTGCATAAGATCGAAAAGAAGGAACTTCCTGCGATCGACGACGATCTGATCAAGGACAGCACCGATTTTGAGACCGTTGACGAGTTCAAGGCGGATGCCAAGAAGCGTCTGGAGGAGCAACGCGAAAAAGTGGCGCAGGATGCCGTTGACGAGAAGCTCGTCGAGGGTGTCATCAAGAGCATGAAGGCGGATATCCCCGAGGCGATGTTCGAGCATGCGATCGACGATCGCATTCAGGACTTTGCCTATCGTCTGCAGGCGCAGGGCTTGAGCCTGGAGCTGTATATGCAGTACACCGGCATGGATGAGAAGGCGTTCCGCGAGGGCTTCCGCGAGCAGGCTGAAAAGCAGGTTAAGCTGCGTTTGGCGCTCGAGGCGATCGCGAAGAAGGAAAAGATCGCGCCTACCGACGAGGAGATCGAGGCGGAGTACGCGAAGTTTGCCGAGCAGTACGGCATGGAAGTCGACAAGGTCAAGGCTGCCATTCCGGCGAGCGCGCTCGTCGAGGACCTGTCGGTCAGCAAGGCGATGGACTTCGTCAAGGAGCACGCGACCATTACCGAGGAATAATATCCATCTTCGGATTATATCCGTATTTCCCTGCCCATACTATGTGGCAGGGAAATTCGCCTATATACACACCGTATTTCAAGGAGGGTATACGTTATGAGCTTTATTCCTTACGTTGTAGAACAGACCAGCCGCGGCGAGCGTAGCTACGATATTTTCTCGCGCTTGCTCAACGACCGCATTATCATGCTGTCCGACGAGGTCAACGATACGACTGCCTCGCTGATCACTGCCCAGCTTCTGTATTTGGAAGGACAGGATCCAGATAAGGATATCCACCTGTATATCAACAGCCCCGGCGGCTCTATTTCTGCCGGTATGATGATCTACGACACGATGCAGTATATCAAATGCGATGTTTCCACCATCTGCGTGGGTCTTGCGGCGAGCATGGGCAGCTTCCTGCTGGCCGCCGGTGCGAAGGGCAAGCGCTTGGCGTTGCCCAACAGTGAGATCATGATCCACCAGCCGCTCGGCGGTGCCAAGGGTCAGGCGTCGGATATCAAGATCCAGGCCGACCACATCATCTATGTGCGTAACCGTATGAATCGTATGTTGTCCGAGATGACAGGTCAGCCGATCGAGGTCATTGAGCGCGACACCGATCGCGACAACTGGATGACGGCGGACGACGCTGTGCGCTACGGCATCGTGGACCGTGTTGTTGAAAAACGCGCCTAAAACGGCGCAGACCGACAAAGGAGGGTTAGCCGATGAATGACGATCATCAGGTAACACTCACCTGTTCTTTCTGCGGCAAGCCTCAGGAAGAAGTGGAACGGCTCATTGCCGGTCCGGGTGTATTTATTTGTAACGAATGTATTGAACTGTGCCAAAGTCTTCTGGATCCGCAGGCCGAGTCGACACGTCGCCACGTGTCGCACGAGAGCAAGGAGCTCCCCGAATTGCCGACGCCGCACGAGATCAAGGCACATTTAGATGAGTATGTCATTGGGCAGGACGCTGCAAAGGTTACCTTGTCCGTGGCGGTGTATAACCACTACAAGCGCATATACTACGGCGACGGCATGAACGCTGAACTCGGTAAGAGCAACGTCCTGCTGCTCGGTCCGACCGGCGTCGGAAAGACGGCACTGGCACAGGCTCTTGCAAAGGCGTTGGACGTACCGTTTGCTATTGCAGACGCCACCACGCTGACCGAGGCAGGCTATGTGGGTGAAGATGTTGAGAACATCCTGTTGCGTCTGATCCAGGCGGCGGATTTTGACGTTGAGCGCGCGCAACGCGGCATCATTTACGTCGACGAGATCGACAAGATCTCGCGCCGCAGTGAAAATCCGTCCATTACGCGTGACGTCAGCGGTGAGGGCGTACAGCAGGCACTGCTCAAAATTCTGGAGGGCACGGTGGCGAATGTGCCGCCCGGCGGTGGTCGCAAGCATCCCCAACAGGAGTTTATCCAGATCGACACCTCCAACATTCTGTTTATCCTCGGCGGAGCATTCGATGGCATTACCAAGACCATCGAAAAGCGCGTCGGCACCGGCTCGCTCGGCTTTGGTAATGACGTGAAATCCAAGAACGATGCCAACAACATTGCGCTTCTTAAACAGATCGTGCCGCAGGATCTGGTCAAATACGGCTTGATCCCTGAACTCGTTGGCCGTATGCCTGTTATCACGACACTGGAATCGCTCGACGCAGACGCGTTGGTAAAGATCCTTACCGAGCCGAAGAATGCGATCCTCAAACAGTACACCCAACTCTTTGAGCTTGACGGTGTGCAACTGGCGTTTACCGATGAAGCGTTGCGCGCGGTCGCAGAGCTGACGCTTGCGCGAGAAACCGGTGCGCGCGGTCTACGCTCGGTGATGGAGGGTATCCTCACCGAGTTGATGTTTGACATTCCGTCCGATCCCACGGTGGAAAAGGTGATCATCACCGCTGCCTGCGTGACGGACGGTGAGCGCCCGGAGATCATCTATAACCCCGATAAGAAATCTCCGCGCGGAAAATTCGCGGCCAAGGGCAAGCCTGCGCGCCGTAAACCGACCAAATGATTGTCGGTGCGAATATCAGTTTTATAAACGGTCGGTGTCGCGTACGCGGATCGACCGTTTTCTTTTGGCGAATACGAGGTGAAAATTATGCCTTATGAAAAACAGTTTATCACGTTGCCGATGTTGGTGTTGCGCGGTTTGGTGTGCTTTCCGCAGACCGTGATGCATTTTGACGTCGGTCGGCTTAAATCGGTTGCCGCGCTCAACGAGGCGATGAAGAAAGATCAGATGGTCTTCCTCGTCGCGCAAAAGGATGTGACGGTGGACGATCCCGAGCCTGCCGACGTGTATCGCATGGGAGTGGTCGCGCACGTCAAGCAGATCCTTAAATTGCCTCACGACAGTTTTCGCATCGTCGTGGAGGGTGAATATCGCGCGAGCATTGCCGAGATTGTTCGGCAGGAGCCGTATTACGTCGCAGTGGTGGAGGAGCGATACGATCGCCCGGTCAGTTCCTCCTTGCTCGGCGAGGCGCTGGTGCGTCGTTGTCGTGACCTGTTCGACGAATACGCCGAACTGGTGTCGAAGATCGCACCCGACGTGCTTATGACGGTGGCGACTGAGGAGTCTCCGGGTCGTTTGGCAGACTATATGGCGAGTAACCTTGCCATGCCGACGCAGGATAAGCAACGTGTGCTTAATCTCCTATCGGTCAACAACCGTGTTGAGACTCTGCTTCGCATGCTACATAAGGAATGTCAGGTCTTACAGCTCGAAAAGAAGATCGAGGACAAGGTCCATCAGCAGATGGATGATAACCAGCGCGATTATTACCTGCGTGAGCAGATCCGCGCCATCTCGGAGGAGCTTGGCGAAGAGGATAACCCTGTTGAAGAGTCGGCAGAGTATATTGAGCGGGTGAAAAAGCTCAACCTGCCCGAAAAGATCAGCGCGCCGCTCATCAAGGAATGCCAGAAACTCGGCAAGATGCCGCCCGGATCGCATGAGGCGACGGTGGTGCGCGGCTATCTTGACACCTGCCTTGATCTGCCGTGGAACACCGTGACGGAGGATAATCTTGACCTTAAACATGCGCGGCGCATACTCGATCGCGATCACACGGGCCTGGATAAGGTCAAAGACCGCATCATTGAGTCGCTTGCCGTACGCCGTCTGGCTCAGGATATGAAAGGTCAGGTGCTGTGCTTGGTCGGCCCACCCGGCGTGGGTAAGACCTCGATCGCGCGCTCGGTTGCGGAGGCGATGGGGCGCCGTTATGTACGCGTGTCGCTCGGCGGCGTGCGCGATGAGGCAGAGATCCGAGGCCATCGCCGCACCTACGTCGGCGCGATGCCGGGTCGCATTATCGCCGCCATTCAGCAAGCGGAAAGTAAGAATCCGCTGATGCTGCTTGATGAGATTGATAAGATGGGTAACGATTATCGCGGCGATCCCTCCTCGGCGATGCTCGAGGTGCTGGATACCGAGCAGAACGGCTCTTTCCGCGACCATTTCATTGATCTGCCGTTTGATCTGTCCAACGTCCTGTTTATTATGACCGCGAATGACGCGAGCGCCATTCCGCCGGCGCTGTATGACCGTATGGAGATTATTGATCTTTCCAGCTATACGGCGCAGGAGAAAAAGCGCATTGCCAAGCGTCATTTGCTCAAAAAGCAGATGCAAAAGCACGGCTTGACCGCCAAGCAACTGCGTGTATCCGATGCTGCACTGGAGCGCATTATCGAGGGTTATACCAGCGAGGCCGGCGTGCGTAATCTCGAACGTGTCATTGCGACTCTTTGCCGCAAGACGGCCACGAAGCTGGTGGACGGCGCCTGCGACGGCGTGTCGGTGACTGGTGCTAATCTTGAGGAGTTTCTCGGTCCTGTGAAATATAAGGACGATGCCAACGCGCGCCGTGACGAGATCGGCGTTGTCAACGGCCTTGCCTGGACGGCGGTCGGCGGCACGACGATGCCGGTTGAGGTGGCGATCCTCGACGGTAACGGCAAGGTGGAGATCACCGGCAATCTCGGTGACGTAATGAAGGAATCCGCCAAGATTGCCGTCAGCTACGTGCGTACACGCACGAAGGATTGGCATATTGCGGAGGATTTCTATAAGACCAAGGATATACACATTCACGTTCCGGAGGGCGCTGTGCCCAAGGACGGCCCGTCGGCAGGCGTGACGATGGCGACCGCCATCGTGTCGGCGCTTACAGGGATTCCCGTCAAACGCAACGTGGCGATGACGGGTGAGATCTCTCTACGCGGTCGCGTGATGCCGATCGGTGGACTGCGCGAAAAGACGATGGCGGCTTATACGCATCATATGGACACCGTCATTATCCCCGAAGATAACGCCTCCGATCTGGAGGAGATCGACGCCATCGTGCGCGATAATACGACCTTCGTGACTGCACGCAGTCTGGATACGGTTATCAAGACGGCGTTGCTGTCCGATCCGTCCGCGATCAATTAAAGGGGAGGGATTCGTATGTTGCGCTGGGATTCGGCCGCATTTGAGGCGGCTTTCGGCTTATCATCGCAGCTCATGCCGAGCACCTGTCCGGAGATCGTGTTTTCGGGCCGCTCGAATGTGGGGAAATCGTCGCTGATTAACCGTCTGGCAGGGCGCAAGTCGCTCGCTCGCACCAGCGCCACTCCCGGTAAGACGGCGACCATCAATTTTTATCGTCTCAACGAGGCACGGCTGGTTGACCTGCCGGGTTACGGGTACGCGCGCGTGTCCGACAGTGAGCGCAAACGCTGGGCGGAGCTCATTGAGGGCTATTTTGACGCCGATCGCGACGTGCGCTTGGTGGTACAGCTCGTGGATATCCGCCATACGCCGAGTAAGGACGACTATCAGATGCTCGAGTATATGGTTGACCGAGAGATTCCGTTTATCGTGGTCTTGACCAAGGCGGATAAGCTCAATAAGACCGAACGTGCACAGCGTCTGGCGGCGTTTGAGCAGGAATTGGTCGATTACGAGGGTGTGTTCACGTTGCCGTTCTCCTCGTCCAACGGCGAGGGAGCGGAGGAATTGCGCGCACTGCTTGCAGATGCGATTTCCGACGGCGAATAATATGAAAAAGGCTTACCGACTCACAGTCGGTAAGCCTTTTTTAATGTTAAGGTGATCCGCTTTACATGATTTCGGGTGCGTCGATCTTCATCATCGCCAGCACGTTGTGTAGGGCGACGCGCACCGCATCGCACAGCGCCAGACGTGCGAGCATGAGATCGTTCTCAACGCCGGAAACGTGGCATGCGTTATAGAACTTATGGAACAGCGTCGCCAGTTCCAGTGCGTAGCGCGTGATGCCGGAGGGGTCATATGCGATGGCACAGTCTACTACAACCTTTTCGAGGGAGGAGAGGTGGCGGATAAGCTCGCGCTCCTCGGGCGCTTCGAGCAGGGCAAGCTGGTCGGTAGTCGCCGCGGAGACGGTAATACCGTCGTTTTGCAGTTTGCGGAAGATGGAGTGGATACGCGCGTGGGCGTATTGTACGTAGTAAACAGGGTTAGAGGAACTCTGCTCGATCGCAAGACCGAGGTCAAATTCCATCTGCGTGTTGGCTTCGCGTTGGTTAAAGAAGAAACGCGCGGCATCCACGGGGACCTCGTCGAGCAGATCGCTGAGCTGGATAGCCTTGCCGGAACGCTTGGACATACGCACGATCTCGCCGTCGCGTACCAGACGCACCAACTGCATGAGCACGACGTGCAGGGCGTTGCCGTCCATGCCTACGGCGTCCATCGCGCCCTTCATGCGCGCCACGTGACCATGGTGATCGGCGCCCCAAACGTCAATCAAGGTATCGAATCCGCGCAGGAATTTGTTGCGATGATAGGCGATGTCAGCGGCGAAATAGGTGGGATTGCCGTTGGCACGTACAAGCACCTCGTCTTTGATGCCTTCCTCTTCGCCGTCGCGGTTGATATGCTTCTTTGGCTGATACTTTTCGCCGTATTCGCCGGCTTTGTACCACAGCGCACCGTCCTTTTCGTAGGTAAGCCCCTTCTCGGTGAGGATATCGATGATCTCTTTGAGTTCACCGTTGTTGTGCAGGGTGGATTCGGTGAACCAGCGGTCGTACACGATGCGATATTTTGCCATATCCGCTTTCATCTTCTCGATGTTCAGCGGCAGGGCGTATTCGATGAGGGCGCGGCGGCGCTCCTCGGAGGATACCTGCATGAGCTTGTCCCCGTGAATAGCGGAATAGGCGGCGGCGTGTTCCTTGATATCGTCTCCGTGATAGGCGTCCTCGGGCAAATGGACCTTGTCTTCGCCGAGGTGGAGCTGTTGGTAGCGCACGTCCAGCGACAGACCGAATTTTTCGATCTGGTTGCCGGCGTCGTTGATATAGAACTCACGCCACACCTCGTAGCCGGCGGCGTCGAGCACACCGGCGAGGCAGTCGCCCAGTGCGCCGCCGCGCGCGTTGCCCATGTGCATCGGGCCTGTGGGGTTGGCGGAGACGTATTCCACCATCACTTTTTTGCCGTTGCCGTAGTCGGAACGACCGTAGGCGTCGCCATTGTCGATCACTTCGGCGACGACGTCGGCGTAGTAGACAGGGGACAGGAAGAAGTTCATGAAGCCGGGACCTGCCACCTCGACACGCGAGAAATAGGTGCCGTCGAGCGTGATGTGCGCGGCGATGGTATCCGCGATCTTGCGCGGCGGCAGACGGAATGTCTTGGCGGAGACCATGGCGACGTTGGTGGCGAGATCGCCGTTCTTGCGGTCGCCCGGTATTTCGATGACATAGGACGGCAACGCCTCGCGCGGCAGTTCGTTGGCGTCGACAGCGGCGTTGACGGCGGCCTGTAACAGATCGCGCAGTTGCTGATTCGTGGTTTTAACGACGTTAGACATGTTCTTTATCCTCCTGAACGGTTATACGAACGGTATGCTCGGAATTGACGCTGGCGTTGAATCCGAGCGTGTAAGCGAAGTAGACCTCGCCGCCGGTTGCGGTGAGGGAGTGCTCGATTGCCGTAGCGTAGGTGCCGAGATCGAGCGCGCCGTAAGGCGTGTTGTAGTTGCTGTGATGGCGTTTGTGCTTTTCCAGCACGAGAAAGCTGGCGTTCGAACCGGCGCGTTCGAGCAGGACGCGGTCCTTGCCGATGTGCACCGTGGTCGTGGTGCCTTGCATGCCGGTTGCTTCGCTCTCTTCGTAGCACAGTTTCCAGCCTTCGTCGGTCTTCTCCATCGTGCCGGTCGTGGTCAGCTCCACGGAATCAGTCTGGTCGTCGACGGTTTGCGTGCCGACGATCTTGATAATTGCCTGCATGTTATTCAGCCTTTCTGTAACGAAACCATTTCGACCTCTTCGCGTACGTCGCGCCCGAGGAAGATCTCCGCCGTGAGGGTGAAGCCTTCGGGTTGGTCGGACACGAAGAAGCGGCAGCCGCCGTTGTTTTGCGCGAGTGCGTCGCGCTCGCTGAGCACGGCGGCGCAACGGCGTGCGGTCACTTCGCCCGAGTCGATGAGCGTCACACTGTCGCCAAGCTCGCGCTGAATGATCGGTGCGAGCAGGGGGAAGTGGGTGCAGCCGAGTATGAGCGTGTCGACAGCAGCCGTCTTAAACGGTGCCATGTAGCGACGTACTGTGGCGACGGCGACCTCGTCGTTGGGGTCGATCCAGCCGTTTTCCACGATGGATACAAACATCGGGCACGCCAGCGCGGTGACGGTGAGCGCGGCGTCAAGCTCCAGCATTGCTTTTTCGAATGAGCGGCTTCGAACGGTGGCGGCAGTGCCGATGATGCCGACGCGCTTATTTTCAGTTGCCTTGACAGCGGCGTTCGCGGTAGCCTGTACTACGCCGATGGCGGGAACGGGAAGTGTGGCGAGTATATCCGGCGCAACGGAACTGACCGTACCGCAGGCGGCAATGATGAACTTCACATTCTTGTCAAGCAGGAACTGGCAATCCTCCTGCGCATAGTTTCGGATGGTTTGCTCGCTTCGTGTGCCGTAGGGAACACGGCCGGTATCACCAAAATATATGATATCCTCGTTGGGCAGGATCTCTTGTAAACGGCGTACCGCTGTTAGTCCGCCGAGTCCCGAGTCAAACACACCAATAGGACGGTTATCCATGCGAGCGCGCTCCTTTCATAGCATACATAATAATATGATAGCACATTATATTAAATAGTGCAATGAAAAAATTCATAAAGTCATGCTGTACATGTGATGAAAATTATGCTATAATAAGCAAAAACAACGGATAGGGGGATAGCGCGTGACAAACTGGTATGAATACTCACCATACGAGTTAGAGAAAAAGCATCTGCGCGGTGACGCGAATTATGTAGGCTTCGTTATGCTGGCGATGACGGTAGCCATGCAGACCGTCTTTACCGGTGTTGTGCTTTTGATGCGCTTTTGCGGTATGCTGACCGGCGCCCAACTTTCGATGGATATGCTGGGCATGGATTCGACCTCCTATTTGTTTCTCTACGCGTTGGTGTATACGCTTGCAATGGGCGCGCCGGCAATCGCGGTGTCGCTGATTGCGAGAAAACGTTTCTTTCCGTTGGCGCCGTGCCGCCGCGTGAATGCAGGCGATGCCTTTTTCGGCGTGTTGGCGGCGATGGGCGCGTGCATGGTCGCTAACATTGTTGCCGGATATATCGTTGCATTTTTCGAATCCTTCGGCGCGCAGGACACACCTGCGCCGGACTACCTCGAACCGAACCTGCAGAGTTTTTTGCTTAACCTTTTTGTGTTCGCGGTGTTGCCTGCGTTATTGGAAGAGATGGTGTTCCGCGGCTACGTTCTGCGCGTTCTGCGTCCTTACGGTGACTGGTTTGCGGTGGCGGTGTCGGCGCTGCTGTTCGGCCTGATGCATGGCAATCTCTCGCAGGTGCCTTTCGCGTTGGTTGTCGGCTTCGCTCTCGGTTGGTTATATATCATGACCGATAACATCTGGTTGCCCATCGCGGTGCATTTTGCAAATAACGCCGTATCCGTGCTTATGAATTTCCTTTCGTTTGACTTGGATGAATCGTTACACGGTAAATTCTATGCTGTCAGCATATTCCTCGTTGCCGGTCTCGGCTTGTTGGGCATTGGCGCGTTGTTCGCTCGCCGCACGGCGTTGCTTCGCCGCTTGCCGCGTAAAACGCCGTTAGGTGTAGGAGTACGTATCGGCTCGCTGCTCAAGGCGCCTGCGTTCGTCTTGAGCGTCGTCGTGTTTGTTATATTATTGGTGCTGGAGTGTATGCCATGAGTGTGGATGAACGGTTTATGATGCAGGCACTGGAGCTTGCGCGCGTCGCCGCCGAGGAGGGCGAAGTGCCCGTCGGAGCGGTCGTCGTCAAGGATGGTGCCGTTATCGGCAAAGGTCGTAACCGCCGCGAGATTGGTAAAAACGCCCTCGCTCACGCCGAGATTGAGGCGATCGACGAGGCGTGTCGCACGCTGGGCGGCTGGCGCCTGTCCGGTTGTCAGCTGTACGTGACGCTGGAGCCGTGTCCTATGTGTGCCGGCGCGATCATCAACGCACGTATCGACGAGGTCATCTACGGCACGGACGATCCCAAGGCAGGCTCGTGCCGGTCGCTGGTGGATTTGTTTTCTTTGCCGTATAATCACAGGCCGACGACGGTTGCAGGCGTGATGGAGGACGAATGTCGCGCGGTTTTACAGGGCTTTTTCAAATTCTTGCGTGCGCGCGTGCGCAAGTGATGTTCGATCAAGGAGGAAGGTTATGCGTTTTTTGATCTTGTCGGCGAACACGGGCGGCGGACACAATGCCGCCGCCGCTGCCGTGCAGGAAGAACTGTCTCGTCGCGGTATTGAATCTGACATAAAGGATTCTTTGAGCTTTATTTCGGAGTTAACGTCGGATTTTATCAGTTGGGGGCATTCGTACCTCTATAAGCATTTGCCGCGCGTGTTTGGCCATGCGTATCATTTGGAGGAGCAACATTCCTCGCAGTTGATCTATGAGAGTCTTGCACTGGGCGTGGTGAAATACCACGAGTATGTCGTGACCCACGATTATCAGGCGGTCATTTGCGTGCACGTGTTTTCCAGCGCACTCGTGACAGAGGAGCAGCGCCGCTTCGGTAAAACCTTGCCGCATTATTTTATTCCCACGGACTACACGTGTCATCCGGGAGCAGGGGAGATCGAGGCGGATGCTTGGCTTATACCGGATGCCGAACTTACTGATGAATTCGTGCTCAACGGCGTGCCGCGTGAGCGAATTGTTGCTACGGGCATTCCGATTCGCCGTGAGTTTTCGGCGGAATATCGCAAGAGTGAGATGCGTCGTAAACTTGCGTTGCCCACGGACGGTCGCATTGTGCTGTTGTGCTGCGGCAGCATCGGGTGCGGCCGCATGAATCGCTTTGTGCCGGAATTTGAACAGGCGTTGCCTTCCGACGTGACATTGGTGGTCGTATGCGGTAACAATGCGAAGCTGTACGAAAACCTATTGGAAACCACGTCGCATCGTACGGTCGTTGTCGGTTTTACGGACAAGATGGCAGACTATATGATGGCGGCGGATATATGCATCAGCAAACCGGGTGGACTTTCTACGACCGAACTGCTTGCAGTCGGCGTGCCGTCGATCCTGGTGCTTGTTGTTCCGGGCTGTGAAAGCCGCAATCTGGAATTCGTTACCGCCAGAGAATTGGCGGTCGGTACCGAGAACTGGGAAGATGCCGCCGCACGCACCGTTGAGTTGCTCAAACAACCCGAAAAGTTGGCAAGGCTACGTCAGCGCGTGGCAGAATACCCGGCCGGAAACGGTGCACGGCTCGTGGCGGATTATATTGAAAACGACCTGCACAACAAATGAACAGAAATAATCACAGCGCCCCGTCGGCAAATCGACGGGGCGCTGTATGTTTGGTGCTTTCCCGAAAACGCAAATCACAAGATGTAGTGCATCACAATTCTTTGTTGGTAACAAATTCCTTTGGCAGTTGGCCATTTGTGATTATTTTGCGCACGCCGTCAAGTGGCGCAACTTTACAGAAATAGCGTTTGCCGATCTTGCTGTTATCGCACAGGAGGATGACGTTTTTAGCGTTCTGTATATAGATTCTCTTGAGATTTGCCTCGTTTTCATCCGAGTCGGTAATGCCGACGTCGGGATCGACGCCGCGGCAGGAAATAAAGGCGATATCCGCGTTGAATTGCCGCACAAATTCCATCGCTTGATTGCCGACGAAGGACATGGCGGTGGCACGCAGACGTCCACCGGTGCCGTAGACCTCGATGCCGTTCATTTCCGATAGGACGCTGGCGGTTTTTAGACCGTTGGTGATCACACGAATATTGTGAAAACCGCTCAACCGCCGCGCTAAATGGTTTACGGTGCTGCTGGAATCCATAAAAAGAGTCATACCGTCCTTTATATACGGCAGCGCCTTTTGTGCGAGCACTTCTTTAGCTGAAAGGTTTTCACTTTCGCGCAGGGAAAGAGGAAAGTCGCGTGCCGTACTCTCAATATGAACAGCGCCTCCGTGTGTGCGACGAATAAGGCCGTTGCTTTCGAGTATGTTTAAGTCGCGCCGAATGGTAGCACCGCTTGAATACAACGCAGCGCAAAGGTCGTCCACCGTGGCTGCCTGTCGCGATTTTAGGATTTCCAGGATCTTGTTTCGTCTTTCTAAGGGTAGCATATGTTGTATACCGCCTTTCCAGTGATTATTTTTGATTATATATGATTATTTGCAAAAAATCAAGTGTTAATTTATCGTTTTTTGCGCCAAATATAGACGAAAAAGACATATTGTTATATAATGAGAACGATTAAAAGGGATAACCGTCGGTGCGATACCGAATTAGGCATCCGGAAAGGGGACAGTTGCATTGAGTAAACGTATTTTGGCGTTCGATTTCGGCGCTTCCAGCGGCCGTGCGATCCTTGGTACATACGATGGTGAGCGTATACAGATGGAGGAGATCCACCGCTTCACCAACGACCCCGTGATGATCGCGGGCGTATTCCACTGGGACGTGCTTCGCCTGTTTCACGAGATCAAGCAGGGCATCAGCAAGGCGGTGCACGCCGGCGGTTTTGATGCTATCGGTATTGACACGTGGGGCGTCGATTTTGGCCTGCTCGACAAAAACGGTCATTTGATCAACAACCCCGTTCATTATCGAGACGTGCGTACGGTCGGTATGATGGATAAGGTGTTTGAGATCATCCCCAAAGACGAGCTGTACGGACGTACCGGTATTCAGTTCGCATCGCTCAACACCATCTTCCAGCTTGCCGCACTGCGTACGAAAGAGCCGCACGTGCTTGATCAAGCGGATAAACTCCTGCTGATGCCCGATCTGTTCGCGTATCTGCTCACGGGCGAGAAGCGTGCGGAATACACCAACGTTTCCACGACGCAGTTGCTTGACCCCAATACGGGCGACTGGGCATACGACTTGATCGACCGTTTGGATATTCCGCGCCGCCTGTTCCCCAGGATCATTGACGCAGGCGAGACCTACGCGATGCTGTCTGATGAGATCTGCGAGGAACTCGGCGCACCGAAGGTGCCGGTCATCGCCGTTGCGACCCACGACACCGGTTCTGCCGTCGTGTCCGTGCCGTCCTCGGATAAGGACTTCATCTTCATCAGTTGCGGCACTTGGTCGCTGTTCGGCACCGAACTTCAAAAGCCGGTCATCAACGAGACCTCCTTTAAATTCAACCTCACCAACGAGGGTGGCTTCGCGCGTACCACGCGCTTCCTTAAGAACATCATGGGCTTGTGGCTGATCCAGGAGTCGCGTCGCCAGTGGATTCGCGAGGGACACGACGTGTCCTATGCCGATCTCGAAAGAGAGGCGCTTGCCTGCGAGCCGTTTAAGTGTTTTATCAACCCCGACGACGACGCGTTTGTTTCTCCCGGCAATCTGCCCAAGCGTGTGCAGGAGTATTGTGCACGCACCGGCCAGTATGTGCCGCAGACACGCGGTGAGATCATGCGTTGCATCTACGAGAGCTTAGCGATGAAATATCGCTACACATTCCACGCTATCCGTGAGGTGACGGGTCTTGCCTACAACACCATCCACATGATCGGCGGCGGCACGAAGGATCGCCTGTTGTGTCAGATGGCGGCGGATGCTTGCAACACCCACGTGGTGGCCGGTCCGATCGAGGCGACGGCGACCGGCAATATCGCCGTCCAGCTCATCGCCCTCGGTGAGATCAAGGATCTGGCGCAGGCTCGTAAGGTCATTGCCGTTTCCGAACAACCGAAGTTCTACGAACCGCAGAATGCGGCCGCCTACGACGAGGCGTACGATCGCTTCGAAAAAGTACAGTAACACCAAAGGAGGAAGTCCATGAAGGTACTGGTCATTAACGCCGGCAGTTCGTCGCTGAAATATCAGTTGTTCGACATGCCCGGCGGCGAAGTGCTTGCCAAGGGCTTGTGCGAATGCATCGCTATTGAAGGCGGCAGCATCACTCACAAGCGTCCCGGCAAGGAAAACTACAAGGTATCCGTTCAGCTCGACGACCACGAGACCGCGTTATCCTGGGTGCTCAAGTTGCTCACCGATCCGGAACTCGGCGTGATCGCGGATATCAGCGAGATCGACGCGGTCGGCCATCGTGTGGCTCACGGCGGTGAGAAGCTCAAACAGTCTTGTCTTATCGACGACGAGGTCATCAAATATCTTTACTCGATCGTGAAGATCAATCCTCTGCACGGACCTCCTGCCATCGCAGGCATGGAGGGTTGCCGCAAGCTGATGAAGGAAGTCCCGATGGTCGGTGTGTTCGACACCTCCTTCCACTCCACGATGCCCGAGCACGCGTACATATATCCCATTCCTTACGAGTTATATGAGGAAAAGGGCATTCGCCGCTACGGCTTCCACGGCACGTCGCATCGTTACGTTGCCAACCGCGTGGCAGAGCTCATGGGCAAGAACATTGAAGATCTCAAGATCATCACCTGCCATCTCGGCAACGGCTCCTCCATCACCGCCATCGACGGCGGCAAGGTGGTGGACACTTCGATGGGTTTCACACCGCAAGAGGGTATCCTGATGGGTACGCGCTCCGGCACGGTCGACCCGACGATCCTGACCTACTTGATGGGGGAGGGCATGACGGCCAAAGAGGTCGAGCAGATGCTCAATAAGAAATCCGGTCTGCTCGGCGTATCCGGCATTTCCAGTGACTCGCGTGCGGTGTGTGACGCCGCCGCCGAGGGACACAAGCGCGCTCAGCTCGCCTTGCGCATCCAATGCTACGGCATCAAGAAGTATATCGGTTCCTATATTGCCGCGATGAACGGTTTGGATGCTCTGGTCTTTACCGCCGGTATCGGCGAGAACGACCGCGATCTGCGCCGTGAGGTGTGCCGCAACATGGATTACTTCGGTATCGCCATCGACGAACAACTCAACGAAACCTTGCCGCGCGGCTCCGAAGCGGATCTCTCCGCTGCCGATGCGCGCGTGCGCACCTGGCTCGTCCCGACGGATGAGGAATTTATGATTGCAAAGGACACCGCGAAGTTGGCGTCCTCTGTGAAATAAAATGTCTATTATATAATAAAGGAGATATATATTATGACTGCTTACGAAATCAAAAAACAAATCTGCGAGGTTGGTCACAAGCTGTATGATCGCGGCTTCGTCGCGGCGAACGACGGTAACATCTCCGTCAAAGTCAGCGATAACGAGTTCTATTGCACGCCCACCGGCGTGTCTAAGGGTGATCTGACTCCCGATATGATCATCCGCATTGATGGCAAGGGCAACAAGCTCGAGGGCAAGCTCAACCCCTCGTCCGAGATCAAGATGCACCTGCGCGTGTATCAGGAGCGTCCCGATGTCAACGCCGTCGTGCACGCCCATCCGCCTGTTGCGACCGCGTTCACGGTTGCCGGCGTGGAACTGGATCAGTACATTCTGCCCGAGGCTGTTCTGACCATCGGTAATGTGCCGACCTGCGAATACGGTACTCCCTCCACCATGGAGATTCCGGATTCTCTGGCTCCCTTCATTCAGAAGCACGACGCGTTCCTGCTGAAGAACCACGGTGCCCTGACCGTTGGTAATACCCTGCAGAAGGCGCAGTTCACCATGGAAGAGGTCGAGTTCAACGCCGTTATCTGCAAGCACGCGCGTGAGCTCGGCAATGTGGAGGAGATCCCCTGCGAGCAGCTTGAGAAGCTGATGGAACTGCGCAAGAAGATGCAGATCCCCGGCCGTCATCCCGGCTGCAAGAAGTGCAAGAACCTCGGTACCGAGAACTGCCGTTGCAAGCATAACGGCGAGAGCCATACCTGCACCTGCGGCAAGGATGCAAAGCCTGTCGACGGCGATCTGGTCGCCGAGATCACCAAGCGCGTGATGGCTGCTCTGAATAAATAAGTTTTACTAAATCACGAAAGGAGGGTGTGCCCGATGAACTATACAATACATACCGTGGAGAAGACGGCGCGTATCGATCGTTTGATCGAGCACTTGTTTAAGAACCCTCCCGAGATCGAGGCCGACCGCGGCGTACTTATCACTGAATCCTATCGGTCGACGGAGGGCGAGCCGATCGTCACCCGTCGCTCCAAGGCGTTCTATCACATCTTGGAGAACATCCCGATCACGATTCGTCCTGAGGAACTGATCGTCGGTAGTGCGTCTGTTGCGCCGCGCGGTTGCCAGGTGTTCCCCGAATACTCGTTTGAGTGGTTGGAGAGCGAATTTGACACCGTTGCTACCCGTAAAGCGGATCCCTTTTACATCTCGGAAGACGCCAAGGCGCGTCTGCACGAGGCGTATAAGTATTGGAAAGGGAAGACCACTAACGAGTTGGCGACCGGCTACATGGCGCCCGAAACCCTGCGCGCCATTCGCCACAACATTTTCACCACCGGCAACTACTTCTATAACGGCATTGGCCACGTGTGCGTGCAATACGACAAGGTGTTGTCCATCGGTTTCGCCGGCATTCGCCGCGAGGCACAGCAGGCGCTCGACAAATTAAGCGTTGCTGACAGTGACTTCGTCAAGCGGCAGCATTTCTTGCAGGCGGTCATTCGTTCCTGCGATGCAGCGATCCTTTATGCGCGTCGCTATGCCAAGCTTGCCGAGGAGCAAGCCGCCGCCAGCACCGATGCACAGCGTCGGAAGGAGCTTATGCAGATCGCCGAAAACTGTCGTCGCGTACCCGAGAACGGTGCGACGACGTTTTGGGAGGCGTGTCAGTCCTTCTGGTTTGTGCAGATGCTGTTGCAGGTGGAATCCAGCGGCCACTCGATCTCTCCCGGTCGTTTTGACCAATATATGTATCCTTATTTTAGAAAGGATATGGATGCCGGCCGTATTACACCGGAGTTTGCACAGGAGTTGCTTGACTGCATATGGGTCAAGCTCAACGACCTCAACAAAGTGCGTGATGCGGCTTCTGCCGAGGGTTTTGCAGGGTACAGCCTGTTCCAAAACCTGATCGTCGGCGGACAGACCAAAGAGGGCCTTGATGCGACGAACGATCTTTCCTTCATGTGTTTGCAGGCGGCGATGCATGTCATGCTGCCGGCGCCGTCCCTGTCCGTCCGTTTGTGGAACGGCTCGCCGCACGATCTGCGCATCAAGGCGGCGGAACTGACGCGCACCGGTATCGGTCTTCCTGCTTACTACAATGATGAGGTCATTATCCCGTCGTTGCTCAGCCGTGGTCTGACGATAGAAGACGCGCGCAACTACTGCATCATCGGCTGTGTTGAGCCGCAATGCCCCGGTAAGACGGACGGCTGGCACGATGCCGCGTTCTTCAACATGTGCCGTGTGATGGAGCTGGTGTTCCAAAACGGCATGGATGATGGCGAGATGGTCGGTATTCCGACCGGCGACGTCACGAAGATGACCTGCATGGACGATGTGCTGGATGCTTATCGGAAGCAGATGGATTACCTCATCGAGCTGATGGTCAACTCCGACAACGCGATCGACATGGCGCACAACGAACTTTGCCCGTTGCCGTTCCAGTCCTCTTTGGTGGAGGATTGCATCGGACGCGGCACGCCGATGCAATGCGGCGGTGCGGTGTATAATTTCACCGGTCCACAAGGCTTTGGCGTGGCAAACGTCGCGGACGGTTTGTACGCGATCAACGAGCTGGTCTTTAACAGCCGCAAGGTGACGATGGCCGACTTTAAGGCGGCACTCGACCACAACTTCGGAGAGGATGCGATCGGCGAGACGGAGGTTGCGGCGATCGTTTCCGAGGTCGTGCACGGACTTATCAGCGCCGGCAAGACCGTCACCGAGCAGGATATTGCACGTGTTGCGGCGATTGTCGGCAGCAAGGTGCTGACCGCCGAGCAGCGCGAGCGCTATAAGAACCTGCGCAAGATGATCAACGCTCTGCCGAAATTCGGCAACGATATTCCCGAGGTGGATGCATTCGCTCGTAAAGCGGCCGGTTGCTATTCCTACTCGGTGGAGAAACATAAAAATCCCCGTGGCGGTATCTATCAGGCCGGCTTATACCCGGTTTCCGCCAACGTGCCGCTTGGTGCGCAGACCGGAGCGACCCCTGACGGTCGTTTGGCGCACGAGCCGGTGGCAGACGGCGTTTCGCCCTGTGCCGGCATGGACACAAACGGACCGACGGCGGCGGCTTCCTCCGTTGCGCGTCTGGACCATGCGAACGCATCCAACGGTACGCTGTACAACATGAAATTCCATCCGTCGGCTTTATCCGGCCGTTCGGGTTTGGAGAATTTTGCCGCTTTGGTGCACACCTACTTTGATAAAAAAGGCTCCCACATGCAATTTAACGTTGTCAGCCGCGAAACGTTGTTGGACGCGCAGGCACATCCCGAGAATTATAAATCGCTGGTTGTGCGTGTGGCGGGTTACAGTGCACTGTTTACCACACTATCCCGTTCGTTGCAGGACGATATCATTCGTCGCACCGAGCAGGCCGGATTTTAACGGCAGGTGAGTATCATGCAACAGGATATTTATTCCGTGCGCGGTCGCATTGCGGATATTCAGCGTTTTTCCATACACGACGGTCCGGGCATTCGCACCATCGTGTTCCTTAAAGGCTGTCACTTTCGTTGTCGCTGGTGCTGTAACCCTGAAATGCAGGAATACGGCATTCAGACCATGACCGTCAACGGTGTTCCCAAAACCATCGGACGAGACGTCACGGTGGAAGAGGTGATGCGCGAGGTCGTCAAGGATCGCGATTTCTTTCGCCGTTCGGGTGGGGGAATGACCCTGTCGGGCGGCGAGTGTCTCAGCCAGCCTGAGTTTGCCATCGCCTTGTTGGCGGCGGCCAAAGATATGGGGCTGAACACCGCGATCGAATCCACCGCGTTCACTTCCTATGAAAATGTTATAACTAAGGTGTTACCCCATCTGGACAACTTCCTCATGGATATCAAGCACATGGACCGCGCCAAGCACGAGGCGTTCATCGGCAAGCCGAACGATATCGTTCTGGAAAACGCCAGGAAGATCGCGCCCAATGCGAAACGTCTGGTCATCCGTGTGCCTACCATACCCGGCTTTAACGATACGCCGGCGGAGATCGGTGCGATCGCGCGCTTTGCCGCGTCGCTGCCGCGCGTAGAGGAGTTGCACTTGTTGCCGTATCACCGTCTCGGTCAGGATAAGTACACGTGGCTCGACCGCGAATACACCCTGCCTGACATTCTGCCGCCAACCGATGAGCATATGCAAATGCTGCTCGCCGAGGCGCAGAAGAGCGGTCTTCGTTGTCAGATCGGCGGATAAATACGATTTTACAGTAAGGAGTTGGCGCATACGGCGTTATACACGAAAGCCGGTGATACCGGCAGAGCCAGCACCTTGACAAGACAGAATATTCCGAAGAACAGTCCGATCTTCGAGGTGCTCGGTACGCTCGATGAGTTGTGTTCCCAACTGGGCGTTGCCAAGCGCAGTGCCGGAGAGGTTTCCGCGATCATCGAACAGATACAGGCGGATATCACGGCTGTGTGCGGAGAACTGGCCGGCGGCAAGAAGTTTGTTGACCGCGATACCGTCGCGCGACTTGAGCAGGCAATCGACACCATCTGTGCGGACGGTGTGGAATTTACCGGTTTCGTCTTGCCCGGCAGCAGTACGGCAGGCGCGGCGCTGGATGTAGCGCGCACCGTTGCGCGACGAGCCGAGCGATGTGCTGTGGCGTCGTCACAGACCGGTGGCTTTACGCGCGAGCTGCTTGCGTGGTTCAACCGATTATCCGATCTGCTGTATGCGCTCGCGCGCTTGTGCGACCGCAAGACAGGGGAGAGCACGATCCCGACGGGCACGTCGTTGCCGATCGCTGCGGATGGCTTTGCCGATAAGGCGTTGCGCCTTTGTCTGGCGGTGCGTGAGCGCGCCGCACAGATGGGTGTGCGTGCGGTGACGGCGGTGTGTGATGCGGGTGGTAACCCCGTGGCGATGCTTCGAGCGGATGATGCGTTTATCGCCAGCGTGGATATCGCGATGAACAAAGCGTTCACCAGCGTGTCGCTGAAAATGTCCACGGACGAGCTCAGCCGTCTCGCGCAACCAGGTCAGTCGTTGTACGGAATACAGTTTACCAACAGCAATCGTATCGTCATTTTCGGCGGCGGCGTGCCGCTCGTCGAGGACGGTTTGATTATAGGCGGTTTCGGTGTCAGCGGTGGCACTGCTGAACAAGATACTGCCCTTGGCGAATTTGCAAAAGACTATTACGAAAAGGAGTTGATATAGATGGCTATTGAAATCAGCGAAGCCCAGATCAACCAGATCGTGCAAAGCGTTCTGAAAACGATGCCCGGTGCTGAGCCTGCTAAGAGCGAACAGCGTAATTGGGATAGCACCCAGTACGAGGGCCGCACCTTTGCCGGCATCTTTACGGACATGAACACGGCGATCGCCGCCACGCAGGAAGGCTACAAGGCCGTTCGTGCGATGTCGGTGGAGAAGCGTGAAAAGATCATCACCGAGATTCGCCGTCTGACCAGAGCCGAGGCACCGATCATGGCGAAGCTCGGTGTCGAGGAGACCGGCATGGGTCGCGTCGATCACAAGATTGCCAAGCACATTCTCGTCGCGGATAAGACGCCCGGCACGGAGGATATTCAGCCGACGGCGCGTACCGGCGACAACGGTCTGACGCTTATTGAGATGGCTCCGTTCGGTCTGGTGGGTAGCATTACCCCCAGCACCAACCCCAGTGAAACGGTCATCTGCAACAGCATCGGCATGATTGCCGCAGGAAATGGTGTGGTGTTTAATCCGCACCCCAACGCGATCGCTACATCCAACTACGCCGTTGACCTGGTCAACCGCGCGTCCAAGGCGGCAGGCGGTCCCGAGGTGCTGGTGTGCTCGATGGCAAAGCCCACCATGGAGAGCGCCTCGATCATGCAGAGCCATCCGCTCATCAAGTTGCTGGTCTGCACCGGCGGTCCCGGCGTGGTGAAAGCGGTGCTTTCTTCCGGCAAGAAAGCGATCGGTGCCGGCGCAGGTAATCCGCCTGTCATTGTCGACGACACCGCCGACATTCCGAAGGCGGCCAAGGATATTATCGACGGTTGCTCGTTTGATAATAACCTGCCCTGTATTGCGGAGAAAGAGGTGTTCGCGTTCGACTGCATCGCGGATGACCTGATCCACTACATGCGCCAAAACGGCGCGTACCTGCTCAGCCGTGAGCAGACGGCGGCACTCGAAAAGATCGTGCTCGTCGAGCAGACTGGCAAGGATGGCAAGGTACGTAAAGTCATCAATCGAAAGTGCGTCGGTCGCGATGCCGCCGTGCTGATGGATAAGATCGGCGTCAAGGTGGACAGCAGTATTCGCTGCCTCATCTGCGAGACTGATTTTAACCACCTGTTCGTTCAGGAAGAACTGATGATGCCGATCCTGCCGATCGTGCGCGTGCACGATATCAGCGAGGCGATCGACCTCGCCGTTAAGGCGGAGCACGGCAACCGTCACACCGCCCATATGCATTCGAAGAACGTCGACCACCTGACCCGCTTTGCGCGTGCGGTGGAGACCACCATCTTCGTAAAAAATGCTCCCTCCTACGCCGGCATCGGCTTCGGTGGGGAAGGGCACGCCACCTTTACCATTGCCGGTCCGACCGGCGAGGGTATCACTTCTGCTCGCTCCTTCACACGGCAACGTCGCTGTGTGATGGCCGATAGTTTCCACATTATATAAGGAGGAAGAAGAACATGGAATTGAATGCAAACCAAGTTGAAAGCATTGTCCGTGATGTTCTGGCTCAGATGACCGGCAACGGCGTCGCGGCGAGCGCGCCCAAGGCCTCGGCAAGCACGTCCGGTATGGCGAAGGTCGCTATGCTCATGGGCGAAAGGAACATCGAAGTGAAGGAATACCCCATTCCTCCTGTCGGCGACAATGACATTCTCGTCAAGGTCGAGGGCTGCGGCATCTGCGGCACCGACGTACACGAGTGGAAGGGCGACCCCTTCGGTCTGGCACCCGTGGTGCTCGGTCACGAGGGTACCGGTGAGATCCTGGCGCTCGGTAAGAACGTCAAAGTTGACACCGCCGGTAAGCCGTTGAAGGTCGGTGACAAGATCGTCACCTCCGTTATCAGCTGCGGCGAGTGCAAGATCTGCCGTATGCATCCCGCCAAGACCAACCTCTGCGATAAGCAGGGTATCTTCGGTCTGATTCCCGACAGCGAAGATAAGCATCTCAACGGTTGGTTCGCCACCCATCTGCTTATCAGCGCTAAGGGCGCGACCTACTTCGAGGTCAACGACCTCGACCTCAAAGAGCGTATGCTCCTCGAACTCGCGTGCGTTTGCGTGCATGCTTACAACCGTGCTAACTCCACCGGCCTGATGAACTTCAACACCAAGGTTTTGGTGCAGGGTTGCGGCCCGGTCGGTCTGGTACAGATCGCAGTGTTGCGTGCGGCCGGTATCAACCACATCATTGCGGTTGACGGCAACGCCAAGCGTCTGGAGATGGCCAAGCGTATGGGCGCCAAGACCATCGTCAACTTCCGTGAGGCGACCACCCTTGAGGCGCGCATTGACGCGGTCAAGGCGGTCACCGAGGGCCTTGGTGCGGACTTTGCGTTCCAGTGCACCGGTGCTCCGCAGGCGGCTTCCGACGCATACAGCTATATCCGTCGCGGCGGCGGCTTCTGTGAGATGGGCTTCTTCGTCAACAACGGCGAGTTCTCCATCAATCCCCACTTTGCGATGTGCAATAAGGAGATCAACCTCGTCGGCTCTTGGGATTACAGCGCAGAAGACTATCCCACCACGATGGCGTTCCTGCGTCAGGCGCGAGAGATGAACATTCCGATCAAGGAACTCATCACCCACACCTTCCCGCTGGATCAGCTCAACAAGGGTATGGAAGTCAACGTTGCCCAAGAGGGCATTAAGATCTGCTACGTGGCTGATTGACGCTGACCGAAGACGGAGGAGCAGAATATGAGTAAAGCACTCGGTTTGCTTGAAGTTTTCGGCTTCACAACGGCTGTCGTGATCGGTGATCTGATCGCCAAGACGGCAGATGTTCGCATCGTTGCGTTAGACAAGAACAAACCGGCCAACGGCGACGCGGCGGAGGTTCCGTTGCTGATGACCATCAAGTTCGAGGGAGACGTAGCGGCAGTTGAGCAGGCGCTGGACGCCGGTGTGGCTGAAGCGAAGCGACGTAATATGCTGGTGACCTACGACCTGATCTCGCGTCAGGCAGAGGACACCGAGAAAATGGCACGGATCAATGCATCCGGGCGGGATAAGCTCAACAACGGCTAATTCCGCATAACGTTCCGTTAAAACAGGATTTCCTGTCAAAATAACTGTTAAAAACATTGATTTAAAGGAGAATGTGTTATGTTAGAAGCATTAGGTATGGTTGAAACTCGTGGTCTGGTAGCCGCTATCGAGGCTGCCGATGCTATGGTCAAGGCAGCGAACGTGGTTCTGGTCGGTTCCGAGAAGATCGGCTCCGGCTTGGTGAGCATCATGGTCCGCGGCGATGTCGGTGCTGTTAAGGCGGCTGTTGAGGCCGGCGGCGCGGCTGCGTCTCGTCTGGGCGAAGTCATCGCGACTCACGTGATTCCCCGTCCTCACGGCGACGTGGAGAAGCTGCTCCCCGTTTTGAAATAAGCAGCAGCGTTTTAAGTTCGTAGAAAGGCAAGGAGCAGCTATGGAATTACCAAAAGAGACAAAAGCCGTAGCCCTTTTAGAGGTGCAGGCGATGGTAGCGGCTATTGCCGGACTGGATGCGATGCTTAAAGCGGCAAACGTTCGTCTGATCCACACGGAAAAGCGACTTGGCGGACGCCTGGTCACCGTCGTGGTCGACGGAACGATCTCGGATGTGACCGCCGCGGCCGAGGCAGGACGTGCCGAAGCCGCCAAGGTCGGCAAGGTTAAGCTTTGCGAGGTTATTGCAAATCCCCATCCCGAGATCGCCAAGTTTCTGTATGTAGGCTGATACAGCCGGGAGGAATAATTATGGCACAAGCTCGCAAACCTGCCGCTTCTGCCGGTAAGAAGACGACCGGCACGGCAACCAAGAAACCTGCCGCAGCACCGGCTCCGGCAAAGGAAGTCAAACAGGAAGTTAAAACCGAATCCACTGTCAAAAAAACCGTTAAAAAGGAGAGTTATAACATGGAAGCTTTAGGTATGGTCGAAACCCGCGGTCTGGTGGCCGCTATCGAAGCCGCTGATGCTATGGTCAAGGCGGCAAACGTCGTTCTGGTTGGTTCCGAGAAGATCGGTTCCGGCCTCGTGAGCATCATGGTTCGCGGCGATGTCGGTGCTGTCAAGGCGGCTGTCGAGGCCGGCGGCGCGGCTGCTTCTCGTCTGGGCGAAGTCATCGCGACGCATGTCATTCCGCGTCCTCACGGCGATGTTGAGAAACTGTTGCCGGTTCTGAAATAAGAATCCACATAATTTAACAAAATTTACAGGAGGTATTTAGTCATGGAAGCATTAGGTATGGTTGAAACTCGTGGTTTGGTAGCCGCTATCGAGGCTGCCGATGCTATGGTCAAGGCGGCGAACGTTCAGCTCATCGGCTCCGAGAAGATCGGTTCCGGTTTGGTGAGCATCATGGTTCGCGGCGATGTCGGCGCGGTTAAGTCGGCTGTCGAGGCCGGTGGCGCTGCTGCTTCTCGTCTGGGCGAGGTCATTGCGACTCACGTGATTCCGCGTCCTCACGGCGATGTGGAGAAACTGCTCCCCGTTCTGAAATAAGCAGCCGTATTTTTGAAACCACAGTAACACATCTCTTTGCCGGGATGCCGTCCTCGGGCGGCATCCCGGGAGATGGGTTTTGTCCGAATATCCACTCAGGTACATAAACTTGCATATTCATAACCGTTTCGGTTATTACGATATATTCAGTAAAGGAGTTTTTATTATGGCTATCGATTCCAAGGCCATTACTGCGGCGGTGCGTGCTGCGTTGGAGGCGCAGGGCGTGCGCGTTGTCGGGCAGTCGGGCGACTCGATCCCGGTGGGAATTTCCAACCGTCACATTCATCTGTCGGCTGCAGATGTGGAAACGCTGTTTGGCAAGGGGTATGAGCTGCAGCCGATGAAGGACCTGTCCCAGCCCGGCCAGTTCGCCTGTAAGGAGCAGTTGACCATCATCGGCCCGTCGATGCGCGCGATCGAAAAGGTGCGCGTGCTCGGTCCCGTGCGCAAGGAGACGCAGGTGGAGATCTCTCGCACTGACGCGTTCACCTTGAAGGTCAAGGCACCCGTGCGCGAATCCGGCAAGATCGATGGCTCGGCAGCACTGACCATCATCGGTCCTAAAGGCGTTGTGAATATCGAGAAGGGCTGTATTATTGCTAACCGTCATATTCACATGAGCTTGGCGGACGGCGAGAAATTCGGCGTCAAGGATAATCAGTATGTCGATGTTGAGGTCGAGGGTGCAGAGCGTCGCACGAAGTGGTACGACGTGCAGGTGCGCGTGCATAAAGACTTCCGTCTGGAAATGCACGTCGACACCGATGACGCCAATGCGGTTGGTATTTCCAACGGCGGCACGGTTCGCATTGTGAAGGATTAACAGGAAAGGCGGTATTATACGATGCTGATGGGTAAAGTTGTGGGACACATCGTCTCCACCAGAAAGAACGAGAAACTGATCGGCTCCAAAATCCTGGAGGTGCGTCTGATCGAGAATGAGCAGGATACCGACAAGTTTCTGATCGCGTTGGACAGC
>JAFQFY010000048.1 GCA_017398485.1 Clostridia bacterium | reverse complement strand
TCACATAGCCCTGCGCATAGGATACCTTGCCGTCGTAATACGCGGCGACGTAATTCGGGTCGAGCAGTTTGGCACTCGCCTCGATCTGCGTCTGATTATCCGCCTTATAATACGTCTCGGGCACGCCGCCGTTGTACGGATCCTCGTTTTCGAGGCACCACAGGAACGCCAGCGACGAATAGCGATCGTAAGACTGGACGTAAGTGTTGCCAGTGATGATCGGGCCCTTGCCGTCCTGGTTCGGATACGCAACCATCACCAACGCGCAGTACGCGGTGTCGAGAACGTTGTTCTTCACCACCACGTTTTGCATATCGCGCTCATGGTAGTAAAAATTGAAATGCGACGAGCAGGTCAGACCGCTGCCCATACGGTTGTCGCGCTCGAAGTTGTAGCCGGCGAAGCGCAAGAGGTTATTCTCATACGTGCAGTCGTACATGCGGTTATCCTTCTTTACGCTGCCGTCTGCGTTGAGGTCATCGGAACCTTCCCAGATCTCAATGTTATACAGACAATACTCCACGAGATTGTTACGTGCCGTGATATTGTACTGGGTGCCGCCCTGGTTGGTGAAACCGGCATCGTAGCACTGGTAGATCCAGTTGTTTTCGACGAGATCGTCGTGAGAGTTGCCGTAGATCTCAATACCGTTTCCAAAACGCGTTTTGCCGCTGTGCATGCTGCCGCCGATCCAACCGATCTCACAGTTGCGGATCGTGAGGTTTGAACTTGCGCCGAAGCCGATACCGTGCGAACCGGTATATTTGATACACAGGTTTTCGATCGTGATATAGTTCGAGGTGTAGTCCTCGTTGCGCACGACAACGCGATAGCGGGGAGCAAACTCAATGCAATCGCTCAAATCCGCCGGTGTCTCGCCCTCTTCCAGTTCAAGATACATATACAGCTTGTGGTTGAGCTGGTCGTGATAGAACTGGAAGTCTTTAAGCATTTCCGGACGTGTCGGGTTATCGGCATCATAGTCGTAAAACATCTTCTCGCCCCAATAAACGACATCGTCACCGACGACTTGGCCGCGATTATTGTAGCGATAGTCAGTGAAGAAGACGGCGCCGATATCGTTGCCCCACTCCTCCTGAGTATCCAAATGGACGAAGGCGTCGTTAACGGAAGTGTCAACCTCCCATACGTTCGGGTATTGCTCGCTCTTCTTCCACTCGACGTTGGCGTAGTTCATAAGGCTTCCGTAGAAGCGCGGCTTCGCACCCGTGCCGTAAGCGCCGTAAGTCGTGTAGGCACGCGTAATGATACTGCCGCGCCACAAGCCGCCGCGTTCAAACAACACGACCTGCTTTTTGTAGGACGTGCCGTCGCTCAGCGCGTTGACCTTGTTAAGAGTCTTCCACGCCTTTTCGGGTGATTTACCGTCGTTGTTATCATTGCCGTTGGGTGATACGTAATAGACAGTGGTCGACGCATCCGAGGAATACGTTTCATTCGGCGCGTTGACGATCTCGTTGCGCATCGCGTTCGCTTGCGAATCATAGCGGCTGTTCTGCTCGTTATACGGAATAACCGACTTGACCTGCATGACACTGCGCGATACGACGTTACCGTACCACACCTGTTCCTCGTTGAACTCGTCGAGATAGGTCACATAGGCGCGCGCCGACAGGGTCTCGTCCCAGTTACTGCGCGGCACGTTCTTGATAACGCCGGTGAATATAATGCCTTTGGTGCCGGGCGCGTAGGCCTTGAGCATCTCCGACGATAACAGTTTATCCGCCGGAATGTCACGCACGTTGGCGTTGCCGGAGTTAAGCCGCAAGACATCCTCGGTCGCACCGGCGTCCTTGATCTTAACGTCACGTGCAAACAACGTACCGGCACCCGTAATGGGATACTCGACACCTTTAATGACGATCTTGCCGTCGGTGTAGTTTGCCGCCGCTCCGAGACCGCGCACGACACCGTCGCACTCCACGACGCTGACAAAGCGCACCGAATAATCCTCGCGATACTGTGCGCCGATCATTTTTACTTCATCTTTTTGCGTAAGCAGATCGGCAGCAACTTTCTTCTCGGTCACGGCAGTACCGGTACTGTACGCGGTCCAATATTTTCCGTGGTAGTAGTTTTCGTTCCACGTGATCGCGGAGCCGTCTGCGTTCGCAACAGGAGTGAATTTCAGGTTCCAGATATACATCTTCGACAACGTATAGTCGGTGTAATCCTCCGCTGCGCTCTGATACATACAAACGTTAAGCGCCGCCAACATACCGGCAGCAGTCGTCTGGAACTGCTTGATCGTCGCAGAGAAGTGGTGGCGTCCCTGTTGGAACTCGTAGGTATGTTCCTCCCCTTCCGCCTCGTTGATAAAGGTCTTGCCGCCGATCTCGTTCAAGTAATACTGGTCGCCCATGTAGATATACGAACGGGTCTCGGCACTGGGCAGGAAATAATCGAAGCTCAACTCGTAAATATAGTCGGGAGAAAACTCCTTAAAAGGCGTGATCGTCACGGTGGGATTCTGGCCACCGCCGGCCTCAACCGATGCAACGCCGGTGAAATCCAGTTCATACACCGCGTTCTGCTCGGCAAAACCGCCGATCAAATCATTCGGCGACACATCCTCGTGCACCGTCACCAGATCGTTGTCGAACAGATAGCCGCGGTCGGGAGTAAAGGACTTAACGGTCTTGCCGTCCGCCGACGTCAGCGTGAAATTCCAAATGTACAAATCAGACGGCGCGCGATAGTTCGGATCGTAGTAGTAGAAGAAAGCCGGCAGCACGTTCTTTTCGTTCGTAATAGTGCAGGTATAGGTATGACGCCCCTGCTGCAACAATCGGCTTCCGGTCGTGTCGTCGTATAACGGCTGACCGGTCAAATTGTAATCGTAGAGGAAGATCGGGGATTCATCCACCAAAAAATAGTCGAATTGTAATTTCCAGGTGGTGCCGGCCGTCGCGCGCAAGGAGTTCGCGCTCAACAACGTGCGCGAGTGGCGCGCCGGATTACCGGTATTCGGATCGATATACTCCACCATTTCTTCGGTCAACTCACTGCCGCGCAAATGAAGTACCGTCGCATTTTGGTTGTCCGGCTGCAGACTTTTCAGATACCACTGGTAATCCGCCAGCATCTTGCCGGTGGAAACATAATCAGAACAGCAGTGGTCCACACTTTTGACAGCAAGCTGCTCACCGGTGGACTCGTATTTGATGCTGAAATTCCAAATATACACCTTGAGCGTTGCCTTGTCTGCCGATGCCCAAAGGCGAAAACGAGACGTCGAGCCCGTGCCGGGGCTGTACCATCTCTGCTCGTGGTGGGTGATGCCGACACCCTCCATCAAGGAGATGCCGGAGCCGTAACCGGTCTTATTGCCTTCGGCATCCACGGGATAGGTCTTGTAGAACGTACCCTCGTCGTAAATACCAAGGTTCTGATTGCGCGCGGCGGCGGGCTTATCGCTCGTGCGCGTCACAATATAGTAGTCGAAGCTGATGATGTAATAACCCTCTTTATTCAGCAGGTAGCGCTCGCCATCACCTATCTGGGTGGTGGTATAATTGGTTGCAGCCGCGTCGAAGGTATACTCCGTCACGGGAGTCGAGGCGGCCGCCTCAAGTTCCGGCGACAACGGCTCCTCCGTCTGCGCCGAGACAGGTATCACGCCACCCGACAGCAAGAGCGTCACCATCAGACACACTGCCGACAACATACCGATCCAACGTCTCATACGATTGCCCATACTCTGTTCCTTTCCGATCTCGGTGCATAGTCCGAAACACTAAAAAAATTGATAACCGTACACTTACTATAAGTATATAGGAAAACGTGGTAAAAATCAACTGCTATTTTTGCCATTCTTACGGTACGCGAACTGTCAAATATACGCAAAAAACGGGCGGCTGATACAGCCGCCCGTTAAAGAGTGTGTTATTCGTGGTCTGCGACACCGTCAAAGAACACGGCACGCGCTTTTTGATCGATCAAAGCAACCGAGCGCTCCATATCCTCTTGACTGCGCGCACGATAATGCGTCGAGGGGACGAACTCGCGATCCGCAATATCCCAGCAGAACGCGATCGAGGCCTCCTCGGCGTCCTTCTGCGCATACTGGTTGTTGACGATCTGCGGGCCCTTGCCGTTAACGTTCGGATAGGCCACCGAGAACATGTGACGATAGGAATAATCCATGAGGTTATCCATCACTACGACGTTAAGCATCGGCTTACGGCTGTACATAAAGCAACCGTGGGACGCACAGATAAGCGAACTGCCGAAACGGTTGTGGCGCTCGAAATTGTAACCGGCGAAACGCAGGATATTATCGCGATAAATGCAATCGCGCATCAGGTCCTGACGACCGATCCAGATCTCGAGGTTGTAGCAGCATCTCTCGATGAGATTGTTTTGCACGAGAATATCATAATGCTCGAAGCGGAACGGGCAGTTGCGCGGCGTCGCGCCCTGGTTGGTGTAACCGGCATCAAAGCACTGGTAGATCCAGTTATCCTCAACGATATCGCTGTGGGTGCTTCCGTAGAACTCAATACCATTGCCCAAACGCTCTCGCGGATTGTTTGTAAAGCAGCCGCCGATCCAGCCGATCTCACAGCCGCGCACCGCGATGTTATGGGCGGTGTTCGAGCAGGAAACGCCGAAGTTTGCGTAACGCATGCAGAGATTCTCGATGGTGATATGGTGGTGATGCTCAAGGCAACGGAAGATCGCGTATTTCGGCACGATCTCGATCTCTGCATACTGCTTTGCCGGATTTCCGCCCGTCAAATACAAGTAAAACATACCGGTTTCAAGGTCGTGGTAATAGTCAAAATCCGCTTCCAGCACATCTTCGTTCTTGCGGCGTCCGCACATCTTCACGTCGCCCTTGTCGTCGATAAACAGGATATTACCGGCGTGGTTGCCAAGCTTGATCTCCAAACGCACATTGATAAACACGCCGTCGTCCTTACCCATCCAGTCAGCAAGCGACAGCTTCCATACGTTTTCGCGCGTCTCGTCCGGCGTCCACAAAGATTCATCGGCATAATCGCGGATACTGCCGTAGAAGCGCGGCTTTTCGCCCTCGCCGTAGGCAGAATACGTCGTGCAGGAACGCGCCTTTATACCGCCGCGCCACACACCGCCGCGCTCAAACAGCACCGCCTGCTGGTGGAACTCCTCGGCATCCTCCAAGGCGTTGACGCGCTCGAGCGTCTTCCATGCGGTCTCGGGCGTGCGACCGTCATTCGCATCGTCGCCGTTCGGGGACACGTAATAGGCGTTTTTGAAAGTGCGGTCGGGCATATTCAGAATATATTCCTTCATCGCTGCCGCCTCGGCGTCAAAATGACCGTGCAGCTCGTTGTATACGCCTGCGTTTTCGCTATCCAACATGTATATCATCCTTTCTGAATCACCATGTTTACTCAGCTTCTCGCCTTGCCCTCATCATAGCATACCGCCGATTAAAAGGCAAGACTTTTATACCTATTTTTGACAAAAACTCGCAAGTAAAAACGCCCGTGAATATCACGGGCGTTTTTGTTATTCGTGCGTCGCCTCGCCGTCGAAGAACACGGCTCTCGCCTGTTGGTCAACCAAGGCAATATTGGCTTCCATTTCCTCCTGAGAATGAGCATAGTAGGTCGTTTCCGGCACGAATCCCTCGTCACCGATATCCCAACAATACGCCACCGTTGCCTGATCGCTGTCACGCTGGGCGTATTGATTGTGGAATATCTGCGGCCCTTTGCCGTTGACGTTCGGATAGGCCACCGAGAACATGTGACGATAGGAATAATCCATCAAATTATCCATGATGAGCACGTTGATCAGCGGCTTACGGCTGTACATGAAACAGCCGTGCGAGGCACAACGCAGGCTGCTGCCATAACGGTTAAAGCGCTCAAAATTATAGCCTGCAAAACGCAGAATATTGTCACGATAGACACAGTCACGCATCAAATCATGACGACCGATCCAAATTTCCAGATTATAACAACACTTTTCAATAAGGTTGTTCTGCACCATCACGTCGCGTTGCCAAAAGCGAATACGCGTCTCATGCCGCGTTCTGCCCTGATTCGAGTAACCGGCGTCGAAGCACTGGTAGATCCAGTTGTCCTCGATGAGAATATCGTTGCAATCGCCGTATAACTCAATGCCGTTGCCGTAGCGCTCGCGACGGCCGACAAAGCAGCCGCCGATCCAGCCGATCTCGCAGCCACGCACCGTGATATGGTGGGCGGTATGCGAGCAGGAAACGCCGAAGTTGGCGTAGAGCAAGCAAAGATTGTCAATGGTAATGTGATGATGATGTTCGAGGCAGCGGAAGATCGCATAGTTGGGCACAATCTCGATCTGCGGATACTGCTTGGCCGGATTGTCCCCCGACAACCACAGGTACAGTACCCCGTTTTCCGTGTCATGATGAAAATCAAAATCCTTTTCTATATCGTCGTTCTCATGATTCTTGCCGCACATCACAACCTCGCCCTGTGCGTCAATGAAGATGACGTTGCCGGCGTCGTTCGGGCGATGGTCGCGCACGTTGATGAACGCGCCGTCAAACTTGCCCTTCCAGTCGGCAAGCGACAGCTTCCATACATTTTCGCGCGTCTCGTCCGGCGTCCACAAGGATTCGTCGGCGAAGTTTTTCGGGCTGCCGTAGATGCGCGGCTTTTCGCCCTCGCCGTAGGCAGAATACGTCGTACAGGAACGCGCACGAATACCGCCGCGCCACACACCGCCGCGCTCAAACAGCACCGCCTGCTGATGGAACTCCTCGGCATCCTCCAAGGCGTTGACGCGCTCGAGCGTCTTCCATGCGGTCTCGGGGGTGCGACCATCATTCGCATCGTCACCGTTTGGAGACACGTAGTAGGCGTTTTTGAAAGTGCGGTCGGGCATATTCAGAATATATTCCTTCATCGCCGCGGCCTCGGCATCAAAATGACCGTGCAGCTCGTTGTATACGCCTGCGTTTATGCTATCCACCATGTATATCATCCTTTCTGAATCACCATATTGGCTCGGTTCCACACTTTACCCTCATAATACCATATGAAGATAGCAAAAAACAAGCAATTTTCTAACATTTATACGCAATAATGAACAAAGCGAAAGCGCCCGTCTTTCGACGGACGCTTTCGCTTTGTTAGAGGGGTGTTTTGAGGAGGATAAAATGTCTCGGCTTG
>JAFQFY010000047.1 GCA_017398485.1 Clostridia bacterium | reverse complement strand
TATTTCGACATGTTCTTCCGCACTATCCCCGATGGCGGCGGTCTTGCTATCATGGCAGGAGTCGAGCAGGTCATACGGTATCTGAAAAATCTTAAATTCACCGAGGAGGATATCGAATATCTTCGCTCGAAAAACCTGTTTAACGAGCAGTTTCTGGACTATCTGCGCCATTTCCGCTTCTCCTGCGACGTGTGGGCTGTCCCCGAGGGAACGCCCATCTTCCCACACGAGCCGATCGTTACGGTGCGCGGACCGGCTATCCAAGCGCAATTCATCGAAACAATGATCTTAGTGCTCATTAACCACCAATCGCTTATCGCGACCAAATCCAGCCGCATCGTGCGTGCCGCGCAGGGTCGCCCCGTTATGGAGTTTGGCTCGCGTCGCGCGCAAGGCTGTGACGGCGCTATTTACGGTGCCCGTGCATCGTATATCGCAGGCTGCAGCGGCACTGCCTGTACCATCGCCGATCGTGAATTCGGCATTCCGGCGCTCGGCACCATGGCTCACAGTTGGGTACAGCTATTCGATTCCGAATACGAGGCATTCAAGGCGTACGCGAGCACCTATCCCGACTCCTGCACGTTGCTCGTCGACACCTATAATGTGCTCAAATCCGGCATTCCGAACGCCATCCGCGTGTTTAACGAGGTGCTCGTGCCCAAAGGCTACCGCCCGCGCGGCATTCGCATCGACTCAGGTGATATCACCTATCTGAGCAAAAAGGCGCGGAAAATGCTTGATGAAGCCGGCTTTGAGGATTGTAAGATTACCGCCTCCAATTCGCTGGATGAATACACCATTCAAGACATGATCCGTCAGGGCGCTTGCGTAGACAGTTTCGGCGTCGGCGAGCGCATGATCACTGCATCCAGCGCGCCGGTGTTCGGCGGTGTATATAAACTCGCAGCGATCGAACATGAAGGCGAGATCATCTCTAAGATCAAAGTCAGCGAAAACGTCGCCAAAATCACAAATCCGGGCTTTAAAAAGCTGTGGCGTCTGTACGATCGTGAAAACAACAAGGCGATCGCCGATGTCATTACCATGCATGACGAGTTCATTGACGACGCAAAGCCCTACGAGATCTTCGATCCCGAACACATTTGGAAGCGCAAGACGTTGACCAATTTCCGCGCCGTCCCCTTGCAGGTCTGTCTTTTTAAAGACGGTGAATGTGTCTACGAATCGCCCGACATAGCAGATATCCGTCAGTATTGCAAGGAACAGATGGATACGATTTGGGACGAAGTGTTGCGCTTCGAAAATCCGCACAAATACTATGTTGACCTATCGCAAAAGTTGTGGGACGAAAAACAGCGCCTGCTCTTGCAACACGGGCACAAACTGTAATTCAACCGATAAAGGAGGTGTGTAGCGTGACGATCTCGCTCCCCCGTTTTGTCGAAACGGCAATTAATAAACTCAATACCGCCGGTTACGAAGCGTATATCGTGGGCGGTTGCGTGCGCGACACACTGCTCGGTCGCATGCCGACGGATTGGGATATCACCACAAGCGCCCTGCCCGAAGAAATCATGCAGGTGTTCGCGGAATATCGCACCATCCCGACCGGTCTGCAACACGGCACCGTCACGGTGCTCATCGACGGAACACCGCTCGAGATCACGGCCTACCGCATCGACGGTGCGTATACTGATAACCGCCATCCTGACAGCGTACAGTTCACGCGTAACCTGCGCGACGACCTTGCGCGGCGCGATTTCACCATCAATGCCATCGCCTATCATCCCACAAACGGCATCGTTGACCATTTTTCCGGTCTTGCGGATCTCTCGAACAGGCGCATCGTCTGCGTCGGTGATCCGGAAAAGCGTTTTACCGAAGACGCACTTCGTATCCTGCGCGCGTTGCGTTTCAGCGCGCAACTGGGTTTCCCCATTGAAAAGATGACCGCCAAGGCCATCCACCGTTTGGCTCCGCTGTTGAGAAATATCGCCGCCGAGCGCGTTCAAACAGAAATTGTAAAATTGCTTTGCGGCGAGTACGCCAGAGATACTTTATTGGCGTTTTCGGATGTTATTTGCGTTGTTCTGCCCGAGATCGCGCCGATGCTCGGCCTTGAACAGGTCAACCCCTATCACTATCTCAATGTATACGAACACACCGTCGAAACTATCGCCGCTATTGCACCAAAGCCGCATTTACGCCTGACGATGCTGCTGCACGACGCCGGAAAGCCGTCCTGTTACACCAAGGACGAGAACGGCATCGACCATTTCCGCGGTCATCCGCCGATCAGCGCCGCCATCGCCGAACAGACGCTCTCACGCTTACGGTTTGACCGTCAAACCATTGACACCGTCAAAACACTGGTAATGCACCACGACGACACCATCACCGAGAACGACCGCACCATTAAACGCCTTCTCAATCTCTTAGGCGTCGACCTGGCACACGATCTCATCGCCGTGCAAAAGGCGGATGTGATCGGTCAAAACCCCGAAAAACGTGATCGTCTGGATCAGCTTAATGCGATCGATGCACGAATCGATGCGCTTGTGCAATCTAACGCGTGCTTCTCTCTGTCCGATTTGGCAATAAAAGGCGACGACCTTTTACAGCTCGGCTATCACGCCGGTCGACCGTTGGGCGATACACTGCACACTTTGCTTGAAATGGTTATGGATGACGAATTACCTAACGAACGTGCTGCTCTGCTCGACAAAGCTAAGGTGTTGCTGAATAAATAATTTAAGGCTCTGTTGCGGTGTCGCAACAGAGCCTTAAATTTAATATCCGCACTCTTCTCCGACCAAGATAACGACGATGCGATCCTTTACGCGTTGGAAGCCGGAAATGAGATAACTGCAACATATGCGCTGATCTGCCGCACAACCGTCGGTCATGGACCCATCCACGCACATACAGTGATCGGCGTGCGCACAGTAGGTTTCAAAGCCCAAGCGCTTGGCGTTCGGCGGAGCCGCACAGGTTTTCACGCGCTTGATCGCCTCGTCAATGTCGACAACGATCTTATTGACACCGACGACAATGATCACCTTTTCGGGACCATAGGCGATCGCCGCGATGCGATTGCCCGTACCGTCAACGTTGTACAGTTCCCCCTTTTCGGTAACTGCATTGGCAGAGGATAGATACGCGTCCACGTCGAAGGAACGGAAGAAGATATCTTTCTTCTGCTCGGCGGTCAACCCGTCGGCATAGCGATCATAGAAGGTGTACTTGCCGCTGCGAAGCAGTTCCAATACACCGGTTTCTTTGAGCGTGACCGAGCCGCCGACGGCAACCGACGCTCCTTCCGCCAGCAAACCCTCGACAAAGGGCGCGACCTCAGCGATCGTGGGGACATAATGTGCCGCCATATTATTCCTGCGCAGGTTTTCCAAAACCGTTTCAACGTTCTTGCTCATCGCGGTTCTCCTCCTGTTTGTATTGCAATTTATGTACGGATTTGATAGAATATTCAATGAAAAGTAGGTGGTAATTAAATGGAATTTATCTGCAATCTCTGCCCGAGACAATGTGGTGCCAAACGAACGGAAAACGAGAACATCGGCGGCTATTGCGGTATGCCGTCACTGCCGAAAATTGCCAGAGCCGCGTTACATTTTGGCGAAGAGCCGTGTATCAGCGGCACACGAGGTTCGGGGACGATCTTTTTCTCCGGCTGCCCACTGAACTGTCGCTTTTGCCAGAACGCACCCATCAGCCAAGGCGGCTTCGGTCAGACGATCAGCATACAACGCCTTGCCGACATATTTCGCGAATTGGAAGCAGCAGGAGCACACAACATAAACCTTGTAAATCCCGGTCATTTCGCCAACTCAATATGTAAAGCAATAGAACTTTACACCCCGAAGATACCGGTTGTTTACAATTCCGGCGGATACGAGCGGGTCGAAACGCTCAAAATGCTTGATGGGAAGATCAACGTATACCTCCCTGATTGCAAATACGTTGATGTCGCGTTATCCAAAACGCTGTCCGATGCTGAGGATTACTTCCAATATGCCGAGGACGCGATATTAGAGATGGCACGGCAAACGGGGCCGGTGCAATTAGGCGCTGACGGTCTCATCCGTGGCGGCACGATCGTGCGCCATCTCGTATTGCCCTCGCACACTAAGGAAAGTATGGCGGTGCTGGATAAGCTGGCACAACACAAGGATAAATTCTGGGTGAGCCTTATGTTCCAGTATACGCCTATCGGGGATATCAGCGATATCAAGGGGCTCGATCGCACGCTGACGCAACGTGAGTGCGACAAAATGCTTGATTATATGTTATCACTGGGCATTACCGACGGCTATACGCAAAGCCGTGCCAGTGCCGGAGTGCATATGATACCGCAATTCGACCTCACGGGCGTTTAATCTTATTTGCCCATCTGTACGAAGCCCATTTTTTTCTGAGCCTTAGCCAAGGTGCGCCCGGCAACACGAGAGGCGTTCTCTGCGCCCTCACGCATTAGCTGCTCTAACTGTGCCTTATCCCCCATCAGCGTCTGCAAACGCTCCTGGATAGGCTGCAATTCGGCGGCAACCGCCTCGCCGACGGCGTTCTTGAAGTCACCGTAGCCCTTTCCGGAAAATTCTTCCTCGATCTGCTCCATGGTGCGATCGACAATTGCACCGTAGATCTCCATCAGGTTATTGATGCCGTCCTTGCCGTCCGCGTAATAGACACGCGCTTCGCTGTCGGTGACAGCGCGACGGAATTTGCGGATGATGGTATCTTTGTCATCTTTAAGGGAGATAAAGGCGTTGACGTTCTCGTCCGACTTTGACATCTTCTTGGACGGATCCTGCAAAGAACGCACGCGCGCGCCCGTCTTCATGATATACGGCTCCGGCACAACGAAGGTGTTACCGTAAATACCGTTAAACCGTTCCGCAATATTGCGTGTCAGCTCGCAATGCTGCTTCTGATCCGCGCCGACGGGGACGTATTCCGGCTGATACAGCAGGATATCCGCCGCCATTAGTGTAGGATACGAGAACAGGCCGAGGTTAATATTATCCGCGTGCTTGGCAGATTTGTCCTTGAACTGCGTCATGCGCGACAATTCGCCGAACTGCGTGCAGCAGGACAACAGCCAAGATAATTGCGCGTGTGCCGGAACCTGCGACTGCACGAACAGCAGGCTTTTGTTCGGGTCCAGCCCGATCGCGAGCAACAACGCAAAGGTCTCCATGATCTGCTGTCGGAATTTCGACGGCTCTTGACGCACGGTGATGGCGTGCAGATCTGCTACCGCATAAAAGCAGTCAAACTCCTCCTGCATCTGCACCCAATTACGAAGCGCACCGAAATAGTTGCCCAGCGTCGGCACGCCGGTCGGCTGAATACAGCTTAAAACGCGTTTTTTACGCTCCATAGGCTGCTGTTGAATCTCGCTCATAGTTGTTTCCTCTCCTTGTAACCGGGAAAAAGCAAAAATCCCGGGAAAAACTACCTATATAATACCATACTTGCATTGACTTTTTCAACAGATAAATGTAAAATAAATAAGATAATGTAATGTTGGAGGTCCAATATGTCCGTTTACGCACAATTAGCCAAGGAAATGTTTCCGAATATTACGAAAACGCCGCAGGATTACGAGGCGGAGTTTCCGCCTCGCGCCCTCAAAGAGGGTGCGCGTGTGACGCGTATCGCTCCCTCGCCCACCGGCTATCTTCATCTCGGTACTTTCTTTACCTCGATGATTAATCGACTGACCGCAGATGCAACCGACGGCGTGTTCTTCTTCCGTTTGGAAGACACGGACAAAAAGCGCGAAGTCGAGGGTGGCGCCGACGATATCCTCAAGGGTATCAACGATTTCGGCCTGACCATCGACGAAGGCTTCACGGCGCCCGGCGAGATCAAAGGTGACTATGGTCCCTATCAGCAGAGTTGTCGTGCCGCGATCTACCACGCCTACGTCAAGGATCTGATAGAAAAGAACCTCGCCTATCCTTGCTTCTGTTCAGAAGAGCAACGACAGGCATCCCGCGAGCAACAAGAGCAGAACAAACAGCGCACCGGCTACTATGGTCAATACGCGCTTTGCCGCAACCTGTCGCCCGAGGAGGCGCTCAAGCGCATCCAAGAGGGACAACCCTACGTCGTGCGACTGCGCTCGATGGGCGACGAAAAAAACCGCGTCAAGTTTGATGATATGATCAAAGGCACCATCGAAATGCCGGAAAACGACGAGGATATCGTTCTGCTCAAATCCGACGGCATCCCCACCTACCACTTTGCGCACGCCGTGGACGATCACCTCATGCGCACGACACATGTCATTCGTGGCGACGAATGGATCTCTTCCGTGCCCAAGCACCTGCAGTTGTTCAAGACTCTCGGCTTCAAGCCGCCGAAATACGCTCATGTCAGTCCGATCATGGTGGAGGACAACGGCAATAAGAGAAAGCTCTCCAAGAGAAAAGATCCTCAGGCGGCGATGCACTTCTACGCACAACAGGGCTATCCTGCGCAAAGCGTACTGGAATACCTGCTGACCATCGCCAACAGCGATTTCGAAGATTGGCGGCGCACCAACCCCACCGCCGATCGCAAGGAATTTAAGTTTAACCTCAAAAAGATGAGTGTTTCCGGTGCACTGTTTGATCTCAACAAACTCAATGACGTGAGCAAGAACGTCATCGCCACGATGGACGCAGCCACGGTAGAGAATGCGATCGAGGCATGGGCCGAGGAATATGCGCCCGATTTTGCGGCGCTTCTCAAGCGTGACAAAGGGTATGCCGTCGGCATCTTTGCCATCGACCGCGGTAACTCTAAACCGCGTAAGGACATTGCGCGCTGGGGTGATGTGCCGGAGTATGTGTCCTACTTCTTCCCGGAAACCTATAAGAACGCGCTCGAATTGCCTGAAAACATTACGCCGGCAGATGCAACGGCACTGCTCAAAGCCTATCGCACCGTCTACGATCCGTCACAGGACAAGCAAGCGTGGTTTGACACGGTCAAGAGCATCTGCACCGACAACGGCTTCTCGCCGGACGTCAAGGC
>JAFQFY010000046.1 GCA_017398485.1 Clostridia bacterium | reverse complement strand
GTACGGCTGATAAGTAAGTAAAAGGACTCTTCGAGGGAATTCCCTCGAAGAGTCCTTTTTTAGCTTGTGTAATCCTCTAATATGGCATACAGTTCTTCGGGGTCATGCACGGCGATGCCGCGCGTGACCTCGTCGCGCTGTTTCGGCGGCAGTCCGTCGACCGCGTCGTCGAACACTTGCATCGGAAAGGCGTCATCCCCTTCAAACACGGCGACCTTGCCCTCCCAAACGCCGATGGTGTAGGGCGGCGCCGGTGTCTGCGTTTCGTCCTTGGGCATCAGAAAGCGGAAAATGATAACCAGCGCGAGCGCGGCGACGACGGCCGAAACTGCCAACGCGAGCGCGGCGGTGCGTAAGGCGGTGCGCATGCGCAGGTCCCTCCTCTCGAATAACGCAGTGTTTTGCGGTTAGTCTGTCCGAAGGGGAGAATTTTATGCATGCGCCGCCGCTTTGCGCGGCAAATGCCCGATTTTGCAAAAAATGTTGCACAAATATGGGATTTTTGCGATTTTTGGTTTGACATTTGAGCGTTTTTGCAATACTATTAATGTGGTATGTCATTAAGTTATAATAGAGATAGTATAACTATGCGTCAGCACGCGTTGAAAGGAGAGCAGGCACATGAAGCAGAAGCTGTTGTCGATTTGGAATACGGCAAAGCGAATGGCGGGCGATATGGTCGGCAAGGCACGGCAGGCCGCCGCGACTGCCGCGACCCCTGCCGGCAGAAAGCGCCGCAAGAAAACGGTTGCGGTCCTTAAAAAAGTCGGCAAGTGCGTGCTCACCGTCGCACTCGTCGGCATCATCTCCGCGAGCATCGTCGGTACCGTGCTGGTGGTATACGTTGTCAGCACCTTCGACCCGACGGGTAAGCTGCCGCAGCTCGGCCGCTTCTCGATGGAAAACCGTTCGGTCGTGTACGTCAAGAACGATGCGGGCGAATACGTGGAATACCAAAATCTGATGGGCGGCGACACCGTGTGGGTGGACCTTGAAAAGATCCCCGTCAACCTGCAAAACGCGGTCATCGCTATCGAGGACGAGCGTTTCCGCGAGCACGAGGGCGTCGACTGGAACCGTACCGTCTCCGCGATGGTCAACCTGGTGCTCAACCGTGTGTTCAACCTCGGCACCAACGAATACGGCGGCTCGTCCATCACGCAACAGCTCATCAAGGTCACGACGCAGAATAAGGATCACAGCATCCAGCGTAAGATCAACGAGATATTGCTCGCCATTGAGCTGGAAAAGAGTGAATATACGAAGGATCAGGTGTTGGAGGGCTATCTCAACAACATGCCGCTCACCGGCGAGCTGGTGGGCGTCGGCATCGGCGCGCGCTACTATTTCGGTAAAGAGGTCAGCGACCTAACGCTCGCGGAATGTGCCGTTATGGCGAGCATCACCAACAACCCCAGCATCTACGATCCCTATCTGCACCCCGAGAACGTGCGTCAACGCCAAAAGATCGTGCTGGCGAAGATGTACGAGCTGGAATTTATCACCGAGGACGAATATCGTCAGGCGCTCAACCAGGAGCTGGTGTTCAAGAGCAGCTCCGCCTATCAGTCGGTGCAGGATTACTACGTCGACCAGGTGGTCGAGGACGTGATCAACGACCTGATGGATGAATACGGCTATTCGTACAACTATGCGGAGAACATGGTGTTCTACGGCGGCTTAAACATTTACTCCGCGGAGGATCCCAAGCTGCAAAAAGCGGTCGAGGCGATCTATGCGGATGAAAACAACTTCCCGACCAAACTCGAAAAGGACGAGGAAGATCCGCAAGCAGCGTTTTTCGCGGTGGACTACGAGGGACGCGTGGTGGCGACCATCGGCGGTCGCGGTGAAAAGACCGCTAACCGTGTGCTCAATCGCTCGACTCAGTCGGTGCGTTCGCCCGGTTCGTCCATCAAGCCCATCACAGCCTACGGTCCCGCGATCGCGCTGGATCTGGTGCATTATTCTTCGCCGGTGCGCGACGCGCCGATCCTATTGCCCGACGGCACCAAGTGGCCGCACAACTACGAGGTGCTCAGCACGCCGGATAACGGCGACGTCCTGCTCGGTGTCGCGTTGCAGAAATCGCTCAACACGGTTTCCGCGCGCTTAGTGCAGGAGTTGACACCGCAGCGCAGCTATGAATTCGCGACCAAGACCTTCCGCTTGTCCACGCTGGTGGAAAACAAAGCGATCGGCGGAAACATCTACACCGACGTGGCGCTGTCTCCCTTGGCGCTGGGTGCATTTACGGAGGGCACGACTGCGCGCGATATGGCGTCGGCGTACGCGGTATTCGGCAGCGGCGGCAACTACAACGAGCCATTCACTTATTATTCCGTCACCGTCGGTGAATCGGGCGACGAGCGGCCTCTGCTGACAGGTGGCCCGAAGATCTATAAAGAGGTGCTTGATCCGCAGTCGAGTTATATCATGATCAAACTCATGCAGCGCGTCACCACCTACGGCACCGCGGCGGATATCGGCAGAAGCTGGTCCGGCTGGCAGGTATACGGTAAGACCGGTACCTCCGAAAGCAAAAAAGACGTCTACTTTACCGGCGGTACCGCTTATTATGCGGCGGCGAGCTGGTTCGGCTACGACAATAACAAGGTGATGATCGGCACGCAGACGGGTTACGCCAAGAGCCTTTGGAACAAGGCGATGAAGGCACTGCACGCAAACCTGGAGATCAAAGAGTTCGAGGCGCCTGAGGGCGTGGATACGTGGTTCTATTGCACCAAGACGGGCCTGCGTGCCACCGACGGCTGCCCGAGCCGCGAGCTCGGCGTGTATAAGAGCACGAATACGCCCGGCTATTGCACCACCCACAGCGGTAAGCCGCTCAACCCCGACGGCACGCCCGGCACGGGTGAGGCCCCGACCACGCCGTCGACCGATGGCGGCTCGTCGACCGCTACGACGGGCAGCGGTTCCGCCACGGACGGCTCGACCACCGCGTCGACCGACGCGTCGACCTCGACGTCGAGCACCGCCGATACCACCGCAACCACCACGACGACCACTACGGCGGTCGTCGGTGAATGAGATAGCAAAAGGATGGATAACACGTGATTTCAATTGCCGTTTTAGGACATGGCGTGGTCGGCTCCGGCGTTGTGGAGATTCTCCGCAACAACGCCGCGCATATCACGCATAAGGCCGGTCGACCGATCGAGGTCAAACGCATCCTCGATCTGCGCGAGTTCCCCGAACTCCCGTATGCAGACCGATTTACCAAAAATTTTGACGATATCCTCGCAGACGAGGATATTCGCATCGTCGTTGAGGCGATGGGCGGTCTGCACCCGGCGTACGATTTTGTCAAAGCGTGTTTGCTCGCCGACAAGAGCGTCGTCACCTCCAACAAGGAGCTGGTCGCCGCCAAGGGCGACGAGCTGCTCGCCATTGCCAAGGAGCGCAACCTTAACTTCCTGTTTGAGGCGAGCGTGGGTGGCGGTATTCCGATCCTGCGTCCCCTTGATCAGTGCTTGGCGGCCAACAATATTAACGAGATCGCCGGCATCCTCAACGGAACCACCAACTTCATGCTCACCAAGATGTTTGAGCAGGGCATGGGCTTCGACGAGGCACTTGCGCTCGCGCAACAGCTCGGCTATGCCGAGCGCGATCCCTCCGCCGATGTGGAGGGCAAGGACGCCTGTCGCAAGACCTGTATTCTCGCGTCGCTCGCCTATGGTAAGCACGTGTCTCCCGACGAGGTCTATACCGAAGGCATCACCGCCATCACCAAAGAGGATGTGCAGTATGCCGAGGCGATGGGCGGCGTCATCAAGCTCATCGGTCGCGTGGTACATACCGAGGGCGACCGTCTGTATTGCATGGTGTCGCCGATGATCCTGTCGACCGACAACCTGCTCGCGCAGGTCAAGGACGTGTTCAACGCCGTCATGGTGCGCGGCGACAGCGTGGGCGACGTGGTGTTCGTCGGACGCGGCGCCGGCAAGCTGCCGACCGCCAGTGCGGTCGTGGCAGACGTCATCGACGAGGTCAAGCACATCACCGCGCGCAAGTATTTGTTCTGGGAATCCGGCGAGCCGGGTCGCGTGCTCGATCACGCGCAGGCGTCTGCCGCGAAACTGGTGCGCTTGACGGCGGAGGATACGGCGGCGGCCAAGGCGCAGATCGCGACCGCGTTCGGCGACGTGACCTACGTGACCGTACCGAACGCGCCGACGAACGAACTGGCATTTATCACCCCGACGATGACGGAGGGTGCCATCGACGCGGCACTTGCGGCGTTCGACGGCGTGTCGGGCGTTAAGGCGTTGCGTATTTACATAGGTTAAAACCTAAGGAGGTTCTTATTATGTTAGTTGTACAAAAATTCGGCGGCAGTTCGGTGGCGAATGCCGAGCGCGTGATGAACGTTGCGCGCATCGTCACCGACACCTACAAGCAGGGCAACGACGTGGTCGTGGTCGTGTCGGCGCAAGGCGACACCACCGACGATCTCATCGAAAAGGCCAAGGAGATCAACCCTCGCGCGAGCAAGCGTGAGATGGATATGCTCATGGCGTCCGGCGAGCAGATCTCCATTTCGCTGTTGGCGATGGCGATCGACGCGCTGGGCTTCCCGGCGATCTCGTTGCTCGGCTGGCAGGCAGGCTTCTCCACGGACAGCAAATACAGCTCCGCACGCATTAAGCGCGTCGACCCCGAGCGCATCCGTGCCGAACTGGACAAGAAGCGCATCGTGGTGGTTGCCGGCTTCCAGGGCTTGAACAAATACGACGATATCACCACCCTCGGCCGCGGCGGCTCGGACACCAGCGCCGTGGCGATCGCGGCGGCGATGAAGGCGGATCTGTGCCAGATCTACACCGACGTGGAGGGCGTGTACACCGCCGATCCGCGCAAGGTGGAGAACGCGCAGAAGCTGCCCGAGATCACCTACGACGAGATGCTGGAGCTTGCCACCTCGGGCGCGCAGGTTCTCAATAATCGTTCCGTGGAAATGGCGAAAAAATACAGCGTGGAGCTGGAGGTTTTGTCCAGCCTGAAAAAAGCGACCGGTACTAAGGTCAAGGAGGTAATTGAAATGGAAAAAATGTTGATTAAGGGCGTCGCCAAGGATGCCGGCGTGGCGCGTGTGTCTATCGTTGGTCTGCCGGACAGCCCCGGCGTGGCGTTTAAGGTCTTCTCCCGTGTGGCGCAGGCGCACATCACGGTGGATAACATTCTGCAATCCGTCGGCCGCGACGGCACGAAGGATATCGCCTTCACCGTGCCTGCCGGCAGCGGTGAGGATGCCGTCGAAGCGCTCAAAGAGTTCTGCGAGATGAAGGGCGCGAAAGAACTGCGTTGCGACACCGACGTTGCGAAGATCTCCATCGTCGGCGCCGGTATGGAGACCCACGAGGGCGTTGCCGCCGATATGTTCGAGGCGCTCGCCGACGCGAATATCAATATCCAGACCATCTCGTCCAGCGAGATCCGCATCTCCGTGCTGGTGGCAAAAGAGGACGCCGATCGTGCCGTTGCGGCGGTACACCGCCACTTCTTTGGCTGATCTCTTATAAAAAATACGCAGCAGAGGAGTTTGTAAATCATGGGTAACGCATCCAAAAAGCAGACCGTCGTTGTGTGCTTTGCCAACAATAAGGGCGGCAGCGGCAAATCCACCACCTGCGCGAACGTCGGCTACGCCCTCGCACAGAGCGGCAAGCGTGTGTTGCTGCTCGACGGCGATATGCAGCTCAATCTCAGCCTGTCCTTCTTCCCCGAGGAAGAGGTGCTGGCGATGGCGCAGGGGGAGAAAAACCTCTATCACGCCATCCGCGAGCAGAAGTCGCTTGTCGACTATATCGTTCCCACCGCCTACGCCAATTTGGATCTGATCCCCTCGTCGACGCTCATGAGCGGCATCGAATACGAGCTGTTCACCAAATGGCAGCGCGAGTTCATTCTGCAAAAATGCTTGCAGGAGGTGCGCGACAGCGGCAAATACGATTACATACTCATGGATGCACCGCCCACGCTCGGCGGTTGGGTGATGAACCTGCTGTGTGCCGCCGACAAGCTCGTATTGCCGGTGGAGGCGAGCCCGTGGGGTCTGTTCGGTCTGGCGAATATGTTTGAGTTTGTTGCGACGGTCCAGCAGATGAATCCGAAGCTCTCCCTGCTCGGCGTGGCACTGACCAAGGTGTCGGTGCGCAAAAATTATTTCAAACAGACCATGGAGATCTTGCAGGAGATGGAGGACGTACACGTGTTCGACTCCATCATCCGTGTAGACAGCAACATTGAATGGGCGCAGGACAGCAGTAAGCCGGTCGGCGCGTATAAGCAGTCCAGCAGAAGCGCACAAGAATATGCGGCGCTTGCGAAGGAGGTCGATGAACTTGTCCATCGGTAAAAGCAGTTTAGCCCGCGCGGCGGCGATCAACGCGCGTCCGATCGCGGAAAATGCGCCGACGCAGGCGACCATGACCTGCCGCGAGGTGGCGGTGGACAGCATCGCTAAAGGAAAACTCCCGACCGCGTCCGAGGCGCTGATGCGCTCGATCGAGAAGCACGGTGTCATCGAACCGTTGTTGCTTGCGCAGACTGCCGAGGGTGAGCTTGCGCTCGTATCCGGCGCGCGCCGCTTGGCGGCGGCGAAAACGCTCGGCATGGACACCGTGCCTGCCGTCATCGTCAACATGACGGCGAAGGAAGCGACCGCGGCCAAGCGCGAGATCGCGCGCTTCGCGGCGAGCGCGGATAAGACCGAGTCGGTTGCCGCCGAACAGGCGACGGCGGTCGGTCAGGCGATGCCGTCCTGGTTGCTGTAAAAAACAATGAAAATCCGACGAGGTGTTTCCTCGTCGGATTTTTTTGTAGAAAAACCAACTTTTTCTCCGTATAAAATGCGTGCGTTTTTCTCATAGTAACGGTGAGAGCAATGCTCTTATAACTGCACCTGTATGGGAGGAATAACGATGAAAAAATTCGGCGCATTTTTGTGCGGTGTACTGATGCTGCTCAGCCTCGCGGCGTGCGGAGAGGACAAGGAGCCGGCCCAAAGCGGCGGTGACAATGGCGGTCGCAAGCTGGGTCTTGGCAGCGTCACCACCCTCGCGGCCGACGGCAAGGAGAAGATGACCGTCAAGACCACCGTTGCGGCGGTGGTGCTCGATAAGGATGGCAAGATCCTCGACTGTGACCTCGACGAGGCGGAGATCCCCTTGGAGATCAAAAACGGCATGCTTACGGACGTAGTGGATCTGCTCACCAAGGGCGAGCGCGACGACGATGATATGCTTCCCGACCGCGACGATGACTCTGCCGCGGCGCAAGGCCGCTCGTGGGAGGATCAGGTCGAGGCGTTCTGCGATCACGTCGAGGGTATGACCGGCGCGCAGGTCAGCGGCATCGCCGCGACCGACGGCAAGAGCGAGCAGATCGAAGGCTGTGATCTGGTCATCACCGATTTTGTGCAGGCGGTGCACGCCGCCACTGAAAATGCCAAGGACAAAAAGATCGCCGCCGCCGACGACCTGCAAATGGCGGTGACGGTGGCCAAAAGCAAGAGCTGGTCGGACGCAAAGCCGCAGTTCAATGTTGAGATGGCGGCGGTGACGGTGGACGAGGCGGATCGCATCACCGCATGCATGACCGACGCTGCCGAGGTGAAGCTGACCATTGAGGACAGCGTGTTCGCCACCGCGGCAGGCGCGATGCATTCCAAACGCGCCATGGGAGACACCTACGGCATGAAGCAGGCGTCGCCCATCAAGAAGGAATGGTACGAGCAGGCAGACGCTTTTGACGCCTATGCGGTCGGCAAGACCGCCGCTGAGCTGCAAAAGACGGCGCTGACGGACGACGGCAAGACCGATGCCATCAGCACATGCACCATTTCGATCGACGTCATGCTCAAAAACGCGGTCAAAGCCGCCAAAGAATAAGAAAATGCGGTCGCGGGCGACACTTCGGGGTCGACC
>JAFQFY010000045.1 GCA_017398485.1 Clostridia bacterium | reverse complement strand
GGACGGCTTTTTCTATACAATAAAACCGCTGAAAAATGTTAATTTTTTTCTCTTTTTGTGTAATTTGCCCCTTTTCTTTTAAGGTGGGGTGCGGTATAATAAGTACGACAAAGTTTAGGAGGGTTTACTATGCCGTTAGTTAATACCAAAGAGATGTTCAAGAAGGCCTACGAGGGCGGCTACGCCATCGGTGCTTTCAACGTCAACAACATGGAGATCGTCCAGGGTATCATGCAGGCCTGCAAGGACCTCAAATCCCCTGTTATTCTGCAGGTGTCGGGCGGCGCGCGCAAATACGCCCACCACGCCTATCTGTACCATCTGGTGCAGGCGGCGCTCGAGGAGGCAGACGTGCCGGTCGCGTTGCACCTTGACCACGGCAACAGCTTCGAATTGTGCAAGGATTGCATCGACGGCGGCTTCACCTCCGTGATGATCGACGGCTCTCACCTGCCGTATGAAGAGAACGTCGCGCTGACCAAGAAGGTCGTCGACTACGCTCACGAGCGCGGCGTCACCGTCGAGGGTGAGCTCGGTCAGCTCGCCGGCATCGAGGACGAAGTCAACGTCTCTGCCGAAAACGCCAGCTACACCGATCCCGATCAGGTGCAGGATTTCGTCACCCGTACGGGCGTCGACTCCCTCGCCATCGCCATCGGCACCAGCCACGGCGCGTTCAAGTTCAAGCCCGGTCAAAAGCCGCAGCTGCGCTTTGATATTCTGCAGGAGGTCATGGATCGTCTGCCCGGTTTCCCGATCGTGTTGCACGGCGCTTCCTCCGTCATGCCGGAATACGTTGCGCAGATCAACGAGTTCGGCGGCCAGATGGCAGACGCCATCGGTATCCCCGAGGATATGCTGCGTCAGGCGGCGAGCATGGCGGTGTGCAAGATCAACGTCGACTCCGACCTGCGTCTGGCACTCACCGCCGGCATCCGCAAACACCTCGCTGAAAACCCCTCCCACTTCGACCCTCGTCAGTATCTCGCCGACGGTCGCGCGAACATCGCCGAAGTGGTCGCACACAAGATTCAAAACGTCTTGGGCAGCGAGGGCAAAGCGTAAACCTCCCCATAACGACAACGGCAGGCGGAGGTTTTCCTCCGTCTGTTTACTTGTAAAGGAGAATGAGCGTATGTTGCTGGTATTGGATATGGGCAACACCAACATCACCATCGGCGTATTCGACGGCGATAAGCTGGTGCTGCAATCCCGCATGGCGACCGATCCCCGTCAGATGGAGGATCAATACGCCGTGGCGCTGATGGACCTGTTGCGCCTGTATAAATTGGAGGCAAACGCGTTCAAGGGCGCGGTGCTGTCCTCGGTCGTGCCGCCGCTCAACCACGCTCTGTGCGAAGCGGTGCGCAAGGTCACGGCTCTGACCCCTCTGCTCATCGGTCCCGGCACGAAAACGGGGCTCAATATCCGCATCGATAACCCCTCCTCGCTCGGCGCCGACCTGCTCGTCGGCGCGGTCGCGGCGGTGGATAAGGTCGGGTTCCCCTGCATCGTTTGGGATCTCGGCACCGCCACCACCGTGTCGGTGGTAGACAAGGACGGTGCGTTCCGCGGCGGCGCGATCATGCCCGGCATCGGCACCGCGATGCGCTCGTTGGCAGAAAACACCTCTCTGCTGCCGAGCATCAGCCTTGACGCGCCGCAAAAGGTCATCGGTGCGAATACCACCGCCTGCTTGCAGTCGGGTGCCGTATTCGGCAACGCCGCCATGCTTGACGGCATGAACGAGCGCATTATCGCGGAGCTCGGCTACGACGCGCCCGTCATCGTCACCGGCGGTCTCGGTCGGCAGATCGTCCCCCATTGCCGCCGCGCCGTCGCCTACGTGGACGAGCTGCTGCTCGACGGTCTGCGCCTCATCTACGATAAAAACAAGAAATAAGCAAACCCTGCCCGTGCGCCGGCGAAGTGGACACCTCGGTGCCGCTATCCCACACACGCACGCGCAGTTTATATAGATCCGAACGTGGTATCTCATATGAGAACGACAGTAAAGGAGAGATCGATATGTCAACCATTCAACAAAAAACCCTGCGTCTTGTGCAATTGGCGTTGCTCGCCGCGATCATCGTGGTGTTGCAGCAGATCGTCATTCCGTTGCCCGGCGGTCTAACGCTGTCGCTGGTGCTCGTGCCGATCGTGGTCGGCGCGGTGCTGTACGGTCCGTCTGCCGGTGCCGTCCTCGGCGGCGTGTTCGGCGTGGTGGTCACCGTTTTAGTGATGACGGCACGCGCCGGCGACCTGTCCACTATGATGTGGGTCGCCAATCCCCTCGTTACGGCGTTGATCTGCGTCACCAAGGGCGTTGCCGCCGGCTGGGCGGCCGGTCTGGTCGCCAAAGCGTTTAAAAAACACGCGTTCGTCGGCATCATACTGGCCGCCGCCGTCGCCCCCATCGTCAACACCGGCATCTTCCTTCTCGGTATGCTCACGGTGTTCCGCAACGTAATGATGACCTTTGCCGAGAATATCGGCATGGGCGGCACGGGCGTGATCTATTTCGCCGTGGTGGTGCTCGTCGGCATCAACTTTATCGTAGAATTTGCCGCGAATCTCATTCTTTCCCCCACCATCGCCGCCATCGTCAAGGCGATACGCAAAACCGCACAATAAACGACAAAAAGCGTCCCGAGCATGGCTCGGGACGCTTTTTTATTCTATCTCATTTCTCGTCCTTGTAGATCTCTTTGAAATACTTGTAGGTGTCGACCTTCAACTCGCCGCAGGCGGCCTCATCGCAGGCGATAATGCCGTTCTGGTGCAGCTGCAGGGCGCTGATGGTCCACGCATGGTCCACGCCGCCCTCGACGCAGTGGCGCAGGGCACGCGCCTTGTGATGGCCGTTGATGAGCAGCAGCACCTCTTTGGAGTCGCACACCGTGCCGACACCGACCGACAACGCCGTCTTCGGCACCTTGTTCGGGTCGTTGTCAAAGAAACGGGAGTTGGCGATGAGAGTATCCGCGGTCAATGCGCGCACGCCGGTACGGGAGGTCAGCGAGGTGAACGGCTCGTTAAACGCGATGTGTCCGTCGACGCCACTGCCGCCGAGGAACAGGTCGATGCCGCCATAGGACGCGATCTTATCCTCATAGCGACGGCACTCCGCTTCAAGATCCTCCGCCATGCCGTTGAGAATGTTGACGTTCTCGGCAGGGATGTCGATGTGGTTGAAGAAATTGTCGTGCATGAAATACCAATAGCTCTGATCGTGCTCACGCGGCAGACCGACGTATTCGTCCATGTTGAAGGTCACCACGTTCTTAAACGTGACCTTGCCCGCCTTGTTCATGGCGATAAGGTTGCGATAAACACCGAGCGGCGAGGAACCGGTGGGCAGACCCAAAACGAAGGGGCCGTCACCCTTGTGGTTGTTGATCGCGTCGGCAATGTGCTGTGCCGCCCACGCGCTCATGGCTTCGTAGTCGTTCTTAATGATCAGTTTCACGTAAGATCACACTCCATTATTGTTTTTGAGGAATTTGTCAAGTTCCCCTTACAAAAAGTATTATACACCCTTTCTTTTAAATTATCAAGCCTGCTTTGGTTGGTTTTTTCGGCAACCTTCAGTTGCACAAACAATTACAACAACAACGACAGCAGCAGCATTTCGCGCGCTTTCGAATAGATCTCCTCGAACTCGTCAAGCGGCAAGGGATTGACACCGCGCCCAAGCTCGATGGTAAACCCCGGACGGTGGAAACAGGAGATAAACCAGTCCTTAAAGCCGCCGTGGCTCGCCATACCGACGGGATCGGTGACGGTATAGCCGCTCGCCGCGCCGAGCACGCGCGCGATCATGCGGCTTTGCGGCGGCGTGGCATCGCCGTATTGCCAGTAGATCTCCTCCCCCTGGCTGTGCAACGCCACCACGTGCCGAAACGGCAGCCGCCGACACAGATCGGTCACGGCACGCGTTTCCGGTTCGCTTTCGGGACTTTGACCGCTGTATTGCCGCGCGCCCGGCTGATCTTTGCCGTTTTTTGCGGCAAGCACTTGCATTTCTTCCCAACCTGCGTTAAAATTATGGTTGATATCCACGCCGCGCGCGTTTGCCTGCCATACGCCGTGCGTGTCGCCGCCGTGCGCACGCACGAAATCGGCGCGATCGCCTGCCGAGGCACTGCCGTGCAGGGCGATCTGCACCCCGTCGGGGTTGACCATCGGGAAAAAGACGATCTGCCGACCGCGCAGAGCGCGCCCGACGGCGACGCCGCATACCGACAGACCGCTTTTGATCGCCAGACACACCTCCTCGCACAAACGCAGGGCGCACAGAGCGGTGATCCATTCCTGCCCGTGAAATGCGGCGGCGAGCAACACGCGCTGTGCCGTCGGCTGTCCGTCGGGCGGTATGAGCGTCAGCGTCGTCAGCTCGCGTCCGAGAACGCTGTGTCCCACCGCCGCCGCGCGCAAAAACGGATAGCGTGCGCACAGGGCGGTGCATAAACCGCGCACCGTGCCGTGATCCGTCGGCTGTGCGCGCGTGAGCGTTTCCTGCCACGTGAGATCCATGTCTTTATCACCAACCTACAAGGAGATTCTTATGGAATTACGCGAAAAAGCCTTATCCGCCGACTATAAATTTAACGGACGCATTATCAACCTGCGCGTCGACCAAGCACTTTTGCCCAACGGTAAGGTGGCCGGTCGCGAGGTGGTCGAACACCCGGGCGGCGTGGCGGTGCTTCCCCTCACCGACGAGGGTGAGGTGCTGTTAGTACGACAGTTCCGCTATCCCTACGGTGAGATCCTCACCGAGATTCCTGCCGGCAAACGCGAGCCGGGCGAGGACCCGATGACCACCGGCGCGCGCGAACTCGCCGAGGAGACCGGTGCCGTTGCCGATCGCGTCGTTTCGCTCGGAGTGCTGTATCCGACCCCCGGCTACTGCAACGAGGTCATTCATCTGTATCTCGCCACAGGCCTGCACTTTGCCGAAACCGATCCCGACGAGGACGAATTCCTGTCGATAGAGAAAATGCCGCTCGAAGCTCTCGTCGACGAGGTGCTCGCCGGCAACGTCCCCGACGCCAAGACCCAAGTTGCCGTGCTCAAAGCGTGGCATTACCTCAATAACCCTACGGAGGAATAAGCTATGCGTATTATCTTTCGAACGCTCAATCTGCTCACCGGCTTACTGCTGGTAATATCCACGGCGTTTCAACTGCTCGCCATGTTTAAAGGCGTCATTTTCAACGAACTGAATACCTTCACCGAAGATATGCCGTGGCTCGTTCCCGTGTGGAGCGCCGCGCTGGTGCTGCTTGTCATCGCCTACGTGCTTCTCTTGGCACGCGGCAAAAATTTTCCGTGGCAGATCGTCGTCATCGTCTGCGCGCTGATCGGCGCCGTGGCGGCGTTTGCCGTCGCGCTCGCTCTGCGCGATGCCCTGCCGGACTATACCAACGTTAACGGCGAGCTCGTCGGACTTACCACCTGGCGCATGGTGTATCGACACATGTCCTCCTCGGTGGCCGGTCTGCTGATGATCTTGACTGCCTCGCTGCGCTTGGCGGTATACCGCATCGAACAGCGCAAGGCACTCAACAGCTTCGATCCGACGGACAGCACCATCGGTCTGGATAGCTTCGGCGGCGACGGCAGTGCGTATAAACCTAAAAGAGCCAAACGCAGCGTCCGCCGCAAACAAGAAAAAGAATTAAGCGACACCGAGAAAAAAGCAACATACAGGCGTCTTATCGAGATGACACGCTCTCGTTGAGCAGCAATATGACAATCGTCACGCCGCACCAACACAGCAACAGCGTATCCCCCCAGCTCTGCGGCGTCAAACAAAAGGTAAAGCCCAACACGGCGGCACCGCCGCCGCCAACACAAGCGATCTGCCCCCGACGCTGTAAACGGTGTCGGGGGTTTTGTCGGCACAGCCGCCACGCACCGCAGATCAGCAGAGCGATACCGCCGATAAGCGTGCTGTAATTCAGTATCATTCTATCACCACGTCACATATATACGCGACAAACGAGGCGATTATGAGGAGGGAAAAACCGTGGGCGAATTCACTTATACCGTGCCTTCGGAATACGACGGTGAGACCATGCAGACCTTTCTGCGCCGCGCCTGCGGCCTCTCTTGGCGCATGGTGGTCAAGCTAAAACGCGTGGAAAACGGCATGATCGCCGACGGCGCGCCGCTTCGCTCCATCGACCGCATCAAAGCCGGACAGACGGTGGTCATCACCATGCCGGACGACGCGGTGCGCATCGAGGGAGCCGACATGCCGCTATCGGTGGTGTACGAGGACGAGTATATCCTCATCGTCGACAAGCCGCCGTATCTGGCGGTGCACCCATCGGCAGGCAAGCCCGAGCCGACCCTCGCCAACGCCGTGGTCGGCTATTTCGAGCGGCAGGGCACGCCTCTCTCCTTTCGCCCGACCAACCGCCTCGACCGCAACACCTCGGGGTTGTTGCTCGCCGCCAAAAGTCCCCACCTCGCCTACGCCATCGCCGGAAAACCGCAAAAGGTGTATTTAGCGATCGTGCTCGGCGCTCTCACGGGCGAAGGCACCGTCGATCAGCCGATCCGCGTGCGCGAGGGCAGCTGCATCACGCGCGAGGTCGGTGAGGGTGGCAAGGACAGCCTCACCCACTGGAAAAGCCTCGGCACCGACGGCAAAATATCGCTCGTGCGCGTAGTCATCGAGACGGGACGCACCCACCAGATCCGCGTGCACATGGCGTGGCTCGGCTTTCCTCTCGTCGGGGACACCATGTACGGAACGGACGAAAGCTATCTGCCGCGCCACGGGTTGCACTGCGCGCGCATGGAGCTTATCCACCCCATAACGAACAAACCGCTCGCCCTCACCTGCCCCGTGCCGACGGATATGCGCGAGTTATTGGAAAAACACGGACTGTGGAACGAGAAATATAACGAGATACAATAAAAAGCCATCGGCACGAGCCGATGGCTTTTGCTTTTGTGTTATTCGGGAATATACAGGGTATAATCGCCGCCACGCAACACGTGCGCGAGCTCCCGTTCGGTGCGAATGCGCTGCGGTACGACGATGCCGTAGCGTACCGCCTCCCGTTCGTCGTGGGAATCGGTACCCGCCACACAAAGCAGGCCCTCGCGATCGGCAAACGCCGCGGCGCGCATATTCTCCATGTCGCTGTTAAATGCGTTATAGGTCTCCACGCCGTCGAGAGCATCCGCCGACAGTTCCTCCCACGGACGCGCGATATAATTGCGCACACGGAATGGGTGTGCCTGAAACACCAAACCGCCTGCCTCGTGCACGAGCGCGGTGATCTCCTCAAGCTCGGCGTGGCGCAATTCGGGATGGTCGTACAAAAACTGCGGCGTGATGCCGTAAAGCAGCACCTCTTTTCCGCCGCCGACGCCCTCCTCGATGCCGAACAACACGTCAAAATCCAGCCGATCGCCCTCTTTTTTGGCGATGAGATACGCCTGTTCAAACGCGCGCACGAAATCCTCCCACGGCTGTGAGCGCCGCACCGCGGTGTTGCCGTGATAGAAGTGGTTGGTCAGCACCATACCGGCAAACCCGGCCGCCTTGAGCGCGCGCACCGTCTTTCTCTCATCGGCGGCGGCGCAGGCACTGCAACGCGCGGTATGCTGATGCATTTCATAAATAAACATTTCGCCGCCTCCTTTACGCGACTCTAATTATAATGACAGGACTGCCGCTTGTCAATCGCAAATGCTCGAAAATTGCCTTAACAGCAGCTCTCAAAGATCGCCTTGACCGCCGCGTCGTCCAGCGGCACGACCGACTCAATGACGCGCTCGCCGTTGCGCGTGGTCAGCGCGCACAGACGGTCGATCGCCGCCGCCGAAACGCCGAATTCGCGCAGAGTGGTCGGCATACCGAGGAACTTGAAAAACGCCGCCATGGCGTCGATACCCTCACGCGCCGCCTGCTCGTCGTCTTGTGCCGTCACGTCCCACACGCGCCGCGCAAACTGCGCAAAGCGCGGCAGATCGCGCCGATAACAATACCGCGCCCACGCCGGAAGCAACACCGCAAGGCCTGCACCGTGCGCCACGGCAGTAAATTCACCGCTGAGCGCGTGTTCGAGCTGATGCACCGCGAGCGCATCGCCGCGACCGCATCCTGTGAGTCCGTTGTGCGATACGCTGGAAGCCCACATCGCCGTCGCACGCGCCTCGTAGTCGTGCGGATCCTCCATCAAGGTCTTGCCGGCACCCACCAGCGCGTGCAACACGCTCTCGGCAATGCGATCGGTCAAATCCGTCGGCGCACAGGGGATGAAATACCGTTCGAGCGTATGCGCCATGCTGTCGACGATGCCGCACGCCGTCTGGTAGGGACTCACCGTATAGGTCAATTCGGGATTGCACACCGCAAACAGACAACGGTTAAACGGGCTGCCGAAACCGCGCTTTTGACACAGCGCCTCGTTGGTGATCACCGCCGACGCGCTCATCTCACTGCCGGCGGCAGAGAGGGTCAAAATGCAACCGACCGGCAACGCCGCCTGCGGTGACGCTTTATACGAATGGAAATCCCACACGTCGCCGTCGTACGGCACGCCTGCCGCCGTGCTCTTGCACGAATCGATGACACTGCCGCCGCCGACCGCGAGAATCATCTCGACCTCGGTCTCGCGTGCGATGCGGATCGCCTCGTGTACGAAGTCGAGCGTCGGATTCGGTTGCACGCCGCCGCACTCGACGACCTCGATTCCGTGCGCCGCGAGCGACGCCATCACCTCGTCGTACAGACCGGTCGCCTTGACGCTCCCTTTGCCGTATTGCACCATGATCTTGCGAAAACCGTAGTCCTCCACGATCTGCCCGATCTGTTTATGGGTATCTTTTCCGAAAAACACCTTGGTCGGTGTGTAATAGGTGAAATTACGCATAGTTTCCTCCTGTAATCCACGGCAAAGAACTCTCCGACGCGGGCGCATCGGAGAGTTCTTTCGGTAACTCGTTATTTCGTGCCGAAGATGCGGTCGCCGGCATCGCCCAGACCGGGAACGATATAGCCCTTTTCGTTGAGCTTCTCGTCTACGTTGGCACAGTAGATGTCCACGTCGGGATGCGCCTTGCTCAGCGCCTCAATTCCCTCGGGAGCGGCGATCAGACACAGGAATTTAATGTGCTTGCCGCCGTAGGACTTGATCTGCGCGATCGCGTCACACGCCGAACCGCCGGTCGCCAGCATCGGATCGACCACAACGATGAGTCGCTCCTCGATATCCGCCGGCAGCTTGCAATAATACTCGTGCGGCTGCAAGGTCTCTTCGTCACGGTACATACCGATGTGTCCCACCTTCGCGGAGGGGACCAGCTGCAACATGCCGCTGACCATGCCCAAACCGGCGCGCAGGATCGGTACGATCGCCAATTTCTTGCCCAAAAGCATCTTCTTGGTGGTCTTTTGGATCGGGGTCTCGATCTCCACGTCCTTGAGAGGAAGGTCACGCAGTGCTTCGTAGCACATGAGCATCGTGATCTCCTCGACCAACTCACGGAACTCCTTGTTCGTGGTGGTGGTCTGTCGTAAGATCGTCGTCTTGTGCTGGATCAGCGGATGATCCAGCGTCGTTACGTTGTGCATAATCAGAACTCCTTAGAAAAACTTATTATTCAGCCTTTCTACCCTTGGATACGATGAGGTTGACGATGATGCCGAGGATCAACGCACACGCGATCGCCGTCAAAGTAACCTTGCCGATCGCCATCGCCATGCCGCCGATACCGCAAATGAGGATAACAGAAACGGTGAACAGGTTCGCGTTATCTTCGAGGTCGACCTTCTGGATCATCTTCAAACCGGAAACAGCGATGAAGCCGTACAGGGTAACGCACACGCCGCCCATGACGCAACCGGGGATAGAATCCAGGAACGCGACGAAGGGAGAAATGAAGGAGATGACAAGCGCCATGATCGCGGTAGTGGTGATGGTGATCACCGAAGCGTTGCCGGTAATGGCGACGCAACCGACCGACTCACCGTAGGTGGTGTTCGGGCAGCCGCCGAAGATGGCACCGACAAACGAACCGACACCGTCGCCGAGCAGAGTGCGGTGCAGACCGGGATCTTCAAGCAGCTCGCTCTCGATGATGGAGGACAGGTTCTTGTGGTCTGCGATATGCTCCGCAAACACCACGAAGGCAACCGGCACGTAGGCGACGGCGATCGTCGCAACATAAGTCCAGCTGAACTCGCCCACACCCTTGATGCCTTCCATGAAGGTGAACTCGGGCACGGCAAGGAAGGTGGACAGGTTGACACCGTCTGCCACCAACGCACGGAAGGGAGTAAAGTCAATGATCTTGAGCGCGTCGTTGCCGGTCGCAATACCGATTACGGTGAAGATCAAACCCACCGCATAACCGGCGAGAATACCGATGATAAAGGGAATGAGCTTGGTCATCTTCTTACCGTAGACGGAGCAGAGAATGACCGCGACCAGAGTCACGAGCGCGCAGATGAAGGACACCCAAATATTGGTGCTCATCACGAATGAGCCGTTGCCGTCCTGCGGGCCGTAGGAGAAGACGTCCTTAATCGCCGCGCCGGCGAGAGACAGACCGATCAGCGCAACCGTCGGGCCGATGACGACCGGCGGCATGAGCTTGTTGATCCACTTGACGCCCGCGATCTTCACGATGATCGCGAGAACGGCGTAGACCAGACCGGCGAACAGAGCACCGATCAACAGGCCGAGGTAGCCGAGCGACATCGAAGTCGCACCGGCAAACGCGGCGACCATCGAGCCGATGAACGCAAAGGACGAGCCAAGGAACACGGGACTGCGGAATTTAGTGAAAAGCTGATACACGAGGGTACCGACACCGGCACCAAACAAGGCCGCCGAAGCCGACATGCCGTTGCCGACGATCGCCGGAACGGCGATGGTTGCCGCCATGATGGCGAGCAACTGTTGGAACGCGAAAACCAGGAGTTGACCGAACTTGGGTTTGTCTTTGACACCATAGACCAGTTTCATTATTTTACCTCCCCACGAGCTTTTTTACTCACTCCTCTTACAAAAAACGAGGGGTCAGACGGCTGCTCGCTTATTTATTTTTAACCTTTCTAAATATACCAAAATCGTCGCATTTTGTCAACACAAGCAGGGGGAAAGTTGACTGCCATTTTCACCAAAAAACGGAGCCGAATTTCTACAAATTCGACTCCGTTTTATTGTGCTTATTCAGGCATTAATCAAAGGTGGCTTTCCAGTCGGGATCCCACGGATAACGCATGCGCATGACCTCGCCGCCGCGCTTGCAGGACTCCTCGGCATAGATGCCGGGCAGGGTCATCGCCAGGCCCTCTCTGAGCGAGATCGGCGCCGGGCCGCCCGACAGAACGGCATCGAGGAAGTGGTCAACCATGGCAAAGTCCATACCGCCGTGACCGGCCTCTTTTGCCTTGGGATGGTTGGCGTAAGCAGGCGGCATCTTCTCGCCACTGATCTGCTTGAGCTTCGTGTCAAGCTCTTTCATGGAGTTGTAGCGGATGTGCGCATCGCCCATCGACTCGATCTTCTCCATGTAGCCCTCGGTACCGAACACGCGGTAGTTATGCCAGTAGGGACCGCTGACATACGCACGGCAACGACCGTTGCGCATCAAGCGCACCACACAGCCGGAATCGGTCTGGAACTGGGCACACACCATATCGTCTTTGTTAGAGTCCGGCGCCTGCGGACCGGTACCAAAGCAGCTGACAAGACGCAGTTCTTCCTCCAGAATGGTCAGCAGGGGGCCGAGCGAGTGGGTGCAATAACGGATCGGGGACAGCAATTTACGCCAATCGCCGTTCTCGTTCAGGTGAATGGTCTCCGCACTCTTGGGCAGAGACCAGTGAATGTACTCGGCCTCCATCATATAGGGCTTACCGAGCAAGCCCTTCTTGTAAAACTCCTGCAACAAAACGCAGAACTTCTGCTCGTTGGGGTTGGCACCGACCGACACGAGCGCAGTAGTCTCGTTCTGCGCCTTCCACAGCATCTCGGCTTCCTGCAGATTGGCAACAACCGGGATATCGGTAAGGACGTTGATGTTCTTCTTCATCGCGCGGGTGATAAACTCGGCGTGGATATCCGCACCCGTCTCAACAATGACCGCGTCGAGATTCGCCTTTTCCAGCATCTCGTCGTAGTCCTCATAGAACTCTGCTTCGGGGAACATTTCCGCCAAGGGAGCAGGAGAAAGCCACTGCTTCTCGTACCAGTTGGAAGGGATGATGTCACAAGCCGCCGCTGCGATCGCCTTGTCGTCGAACATCGCAACGAGCTTGAACAGATGTCTGCCACGGTGACCGAGGCCGACAACGCCTACACGGAGTTTTTTCATACATAACATCCTTTCAGGATTTATTTGCGGAACATCCTCTCCGCATTTTGCAAATTCATTATAGCATACGTTGTACTACATGAATATGGAAAAAAACTATTTCATTCGCAAAATATCGGTAAAATATCCATTTTTATTGATTTTTTACGGGATTTGTGCTATAATGACGGTATCCCAAGCGTGAGGTGACCTGTTTTGAAGGATATTTGCAACATTATTCCGCAACAAGATAGCACGCACGACCTTAAATTCTATCATTTTGTATATGAGGCAAACCTGGTGTCCCTCGTCCAGCCGTTCCTGCGCTCACACCTGTACGCCTATCTCGCATTCAAGGGCGAGGCGACCTATAAGGCAGACGGCGCCAGTCACCACATCACCCCCGGCACGCTGTTCTTCGCTTTCCCCTACCAGTCACACGAGCTGATCGCAGACAAGGATTTTACCTATCTGTACATTTCCTTCGGCGGAGACGACGCCGAACGCCTGCTCAAAAACTTTAACATTCGCCGCGAAAATGCCGTGTTTGAAGGGTTTGAGCATCTCATCGACTTCTGGATGTCTGCCATCCGCCGCATCAGCCCCGAAAACGCCGGCACGCTGACCGAAAGCGTGCTGTTGTATACGTTGTCCTTCGTCAACGACGACAGCGCCGGCAAAAACCGTTCGAACGTGCCGCGCTTCGAAAGCATTCTCGACTATATCAACCGCAACTTCACCGACCCCGAACTGTCCATCAGCAAGGTCGCGGATATATTCTTCTATAACGAAAAATATCTTTCCTCCCTGTTCATCAAGAACACCGGCGTTAAATTCACCGATTATCTGACCAAACTGCGCATCGACTACGCGGTCAACTACATCAGCGAGCATACCGTATCGGTCGGCGATCTCGCCGCCGCATGCGGTTTCACCGATCCCTTGTATTTCTCCAAGGTGTTTAAGAAGTCCACCGGCTATACCCCGTCCAAGCATCCGGACAGAAAATAACAACGAAACCGCCGAAGCGGGTGCTTCGGCGGTTTTCATTATACCGTCACGGTCTCTTTGACTTTTTTCTTGGTGCAGAGATAATAGATACCGTAGTAAGTCGCGATGTATACGAGGAACAGTGCCACCACGCAAAGCGGATAAAGCACGGGGTGTCCGCCGACGAGGTTATAGAGAATATCGTACGGCGTGCCGTCGCCGCGCACGAGGAACATGTAGTTATAGTCAAGCGTGACGTTGGCAATATACGCCGCCGCACAGAAGCCGAACAAAATGGCAAACGTAATACCGATATTGCGCTTTTTCATGCTCGCCATGCCGGAGATGAGTATGTACAACGACGCAAAACCGGCGATTGTGTGGGTGATGCCGGACACGACGTTCGGGAAGGACAGCACCGGATAAGCGTTGTAGTTTTGTCCTGCGCCGTAAGTGCCGAGCAGAGCGCCGAGGATACCGAAGATCGCCACGAAATCCAGCGAAGCTTCCTTTAAGCGGCCCTTGGTGAAAGCCGCCATCGGAATGGTGATAAGCTGGATACTGCACAAAAACAGCGGCAGCATCACGCGCCAGCTGGACGGGTCGTCGACGCAATTGATCACGATCTTGGCGATTTCAAAACCGTCAATGAGCAACGCTGCCGCCACCAGCACGCAATTTTTCTTGTCCGCCGACACAAAACGGCGGCGCCTGCCGATCACCACGGCAAGCAGGATCATCACCACGACCAGCGCGCTGACGAAGGTCAGGTGTTGCCACGACATAAAGCCCTCCGGCGAGCGAGCAAAGCCGTCGAAACCGAAAAATTCTTGTATCATACCACACTTCCTCTCCGCGAGTCGCCTTATTATACCATAGTTCGACACAGCCACACAAGGAATGTGTCAAAACTGTCATCTTTCGGAAAAAAGGCGCAAAATATTGACTTTTTCGCGATTTAGTTTATACTTTAAAGTACTCAATGCGCTTGTTCCATACGCATTCGTAATCGTTGCGGCATCCGCTGCCTTGCGGATAAAAGAGGAGGATCTCATCATGTCTGAATTGGAAACCGTTACCCGAACGACGCAACCCATTCCCGTGTGCACTCACTGCGGCACGCCGATCCGCGAGGGCGCGCGGTTTTGCCTTTCCTGCGGTGCGCCGACGGCGGCACCTGCACCAACAGCGCCGACCGTAACCGAAGCACCCACCGTGCCTGCGGCAACGCCCTATACGTGCACGACCTGCGGCACACAGCTGATGGGCGATCAGGCTTTCTGTGCCCACTGCGGCACGCCCAAGGCCGCCGCGACGCCCCGATATGCGCCCATTCCTCCTTTCAGCGCCACCGTTGAGCCGAAAAAGAGCAAGAAATTCATTCCGCTCATCATCGTCGGCGCGGTCGTCTCGGTGCTGATTCTCGCACTGCTCCTCCCCCGGCTTCTCATCACCCCTGCATCGCTCATGGAAAAGGGGGACTATATTGCCGCCTACGAAAAAGCAAACGCCGACGAAAAGACCGCCGTCGCCGAAGCCAACGCCGTGGCGGTCTGCTCAGCACTGTGCGTGGACTCGCTCAAAGACGCGGAATCGTTTGATCTGCGCGAAGCATGGTACAGCTCCACTCACAGCGTCGTTATGAAGGTCGCCGCCAACAACAGCTTCGGCAATACGGTCATCAACTACTGGTATTATACCTGGGACGAGGATGACGAGGAATATAGTCTGCTGACCTCGGTCAGCTCGTTGGAGGACGACACCATCTATTCCTGGGATACCACCAGCGAGCGTCTGGAAAAGGCGGTCGATAACCTCGCGAGAACCGCCATGAAAGGTATCATGACCTCCGCCTATGCGATTCCCGAGGAAGACGTGGACAATATTAACGATCTGTTCGAAAAAGGTCTGCTCGACGATGTGGAGCTCATCGACCTGCCCGAACGCGATGATTAATCTAAAAAGGTCTGCTCACGCAGACCTTTTTCACTAAGGATGTGCTGCTATGATCTATGCCATGAGCGACCTGCACGGTTGCTATGACAAATATATACGCATGCTGGAAACCATCCGCTTTGGCGACCAAGATACGCTGTATATCCTCGGCGATACGGTCGACCGCGGCAAGGACGGCATCCGTCTGTTGCAGGATATGATGCGCCGCCCGAACGTTATTCCCCTGCGCGGCAATCACGACTACATGGCACACCGCGTGCTGTCACGATCGGTTTCGTCCGGCGCAAACGATACGGCGCAGGCCGTCATCGCCGAGCGTCAAATGTGGCTTGACGACGGCGGCGCGCCGACCTACACCTCCTTTATCGCCCTCTCTCCCGAGGAGCAGGCGCGCGTGCTTGCCTACATGAACACCTTTCTCATCTACGACGAGGTGCAGGCGGGCGGCGAATGCTATTTCCTCGCGCATACCGTGCCCGAGAAAGAGAAGATGCACCGATTCGAAACGCTGATGTGACGGATGGTGTCGTGACTTGATTGGGCTTTGGCGTTATACTGGGTTCACAAAAGCAAGGAGGAATCATTATGACCTTTGGCGAAAAATTAAAAAAACTAAGAACCGATAACGGTTTAACGCAAGACGAACTTGCGGAAAAGATCTACGTCACGCGCACGGCAATATCCAAATGGGAGACCGACAAGGGGTACCCGAGTATTGACAGCCTGAAGGAATTATCAAGCCTGTTTGGTATCAGCATAGATGAGCTGATCTCCGATGCCGATATTCAAAACAAGCGCTTGCTTGATGAAGCGCAGGGCCGTAAATTCTATTGGTGCGCTATGGCTTGCCTAGCACTTGCCACCGTGTTTGCTATCGTCAACTACTTTACGCAGTGGCAATATTTATATGTCATCAGCATTGTGAGCGTGGTCGGTTACATCGCATTCGGGTTGCTATCCAAACCCAACTATAAGCGAATGGCAGCAAGAAGAACACTCATCATTCCGTTTATTATCTCGCGCCTGGTTATTGCCGCAGTAATCATTGCAGTTCTCGTGTATGCATTTATAGGAGCATAAAAATTGCCGCTGAGATGGATCTC
>JAFQFY010000044.1 GCA_017398485.1 Clostridia bacterium | reverse complement strand
TGATGCTCATCGGCGGCGATCCCGGCATCGGTAAATCCACGCTTCTTTTACAAATATGTGCACATTTAGGAAAAGAGTTGAAGATATTATACGTTTCGGGTGAAGAATCCGAGGGACAGATAAAACTGCGTGCCGATCGCTTGCAGGTGATGAGCGACAGTTTGTTCGTCCTGTGCGAGAATGATCTTGATACGATCTTAGAAACCGTACAGGATAACAAACCGGATATTTTGATCATTGATTCGATCCAAACGATGAACTGGGCGCAGGTATCCTCCGCATCCGGTAGTGTGACACAGGTGCGCGAATGCACCTCCGCCATCATGCGTCTGTGCAAGAAACTTGGTCTGCCCGTATTCATTGTCGGCCACGTAAACAAGGACGGTGCGATCGCCGGGCCAAAAGTCATGGAGCACATCGTGGACTGTGTGCTGTATTTTGAAGGCGATCGCCATTCGAGTTATCGTCTGTTGCGTTGCGTTAAGAATCGCTACGGATCAACCAACGAGGTTGGTGTGTTCGAGATGGGGGACAAAGGACTCGTAGAGGTCGAAAACCCCTCTCTTATGCTGTTGTCGGGTCGCCCGATGAATGTCAGCGGCTCCTGCGTTGCTTGCACCATCGAGGGTACGCGACCGATGCTCGCCGAGGTACAGGGACTTGTGTCACCGACCGGCTTTGGGAATCCGCGTCGTATGTCGACCGGCTTTGACTATAACCGCTTGTCGCTGATTCTTGCCGTCCTCGAAAAGCGCGCAGGATATTTCTTTTCAAATCTTGATACTTACGTCAACGTCGTCGGCGGCCTTTGGTTGGACGAGCCTGCCGTCGATCTGCCGGTCGCGTTGGCGCTCATTTCGGGATTAAAAGACACGGTGATCCCTGCCGGTGTGCTCGCGTTCGGCGAGGTCGGTCTGACGGGTGAGATTCGTGCGGTTTCCAACGCCGATCTTCGCATCGCCGAGGCGGCACGCATGGGCTTTAAGCGTGTGGTGATTCCGTATCATAACCTCAAATCCGTATCCAAACGGGCGGATATTGAGATTATCGGCGTTCGCACCATTCGGGAGGCATACGAGGTGATCAGCGATGCGACTCTTGGGTAAGATGCGTGCCTTTTTCACGCTCGAACGGCTGGTACACGGTGGATTGTTCATCGTAACGGCGGCGGTGTTCTTTGCTTTGGGGTATTTTGCACCAAGAGAAACACTGTATGAGTCTCAACCCGAACCGGAAGAGTCATCCATTGTTGAGAGCGAACCGATATCAAATGAGCCGATGACCGGTAAGATCGCTATCAACTCAGCGACTAAGGAAGAGCTCATGTCCGTACCGGGCATCGGGGAAACCTATGCGCAACGCATCATTGATTATCGTGAGGAGAACGGGCGGTTTAGAGATCTGACGGAATTGATGGATATTTCGGGCATCGGTGAAAAGCGATATAACCAATGGAAAGAATATTTTACGCTCGATTAGACTGAAATTGACAAAAGATATTGAATTTTTTATTCAAGTATGTCATAATGAGAAATACAATATGTAGGGAGTGTTTCTAATGTCAGTACAAGTTGTGCTTTTTGATACGATGGCTGACGGCCGTGAGGTGCAGAAGATTGTCTTGGAGAACAAGAACGGCACGACCGTGTCGGCGATCACTTACGGTGCGACTCTGCAATCGCTCGTCTACCGTGGCACCGATATCCTGCTTGGCTACGATAAGGTCAGCGGTTATATTAATGCGAACGGCTCGTTTATCGGCGCTTCGATCGGACGATTTGGCAACCGCATCGGCGGCGGTAAATTCACACTCAACGGCGAGGTCATTCAACTAAATTGCAATGAGGCCTCGCGCGGCTGTCACCTTCACGGCGGCAACGTCGGCTTCGACAAGCGACTGTGGGACTATGAGGTCATTGATGGCGAAGAACCCGCGGTTGCGTTCTCTCTGGTCAGTCCGGATGGGGAAGAGAACTACCCCGGCACCATGCAGGTCAAGGTGACCTACACGCTGTCACAGGATGACACGCTGAGTATCGATTACTATGCGGTGTCCGATAAGGATACTGTCATTAATATGACGAACCACGCATATTTTAACCCCAACGGCTACGACGGCGCGGATATTACCAATTGTCTGCTGTGGATCGGCGCGGACGAGATCACCGAGGTGGATAAAAACCTCATCCCGACGGGTAATTTCTTGTCCCTCGATGGTTCACCGCTGGATTTCCGCACGCCGCAGACCATCGGCAAGGCGTTTAATGCTCTGGATGAGAAATGGGCGGCCGGCGGCGGTATCGACCACAACTTCGTGCTGTCTCGCGTCCACACCGCCAAGATGGTGGATGCCGCGATGGTTTCCAGTTCAGACACCGGCATTCGTGTTGTTTGCCGCACCACGGAACCCGGCCTGCAGATCTACGGCGGTCACGCCCTTGCCGAGAATGACGGCAAAGACGGGCTTAAATGGGGCCGTTTCCAAGGCTTCTGCATGGAGACACAGCATTTCCCGGACAGCGTTAATCACGACAATTTCCCGACAACCGTTCTGCGTGCCGGCGAGGCATATATCAGCCGCACCGAGTATCATGTAGATTCGTTGCCGATCGACAAATAAGGTGGAATTACAACTATGCGGGTCATTACCGGCAGTGCCAGAGGTTGTTTGCTGACAACCTTGGCCGGCGAAAAAACGCGTCCTACCTCCGAAAAGGTTAAGGAAGGCCTGTTCTCTGCAATACAATTCGATATTGAAGGACGTCGCGTCCTGGATTTATATGCCGGTTCGGGACAGCTCGGCATCGAGGCGTTGAGCCGCGGCGCCGAGAGTTGTGTGTTCGTGGACCGTAACCCGGAAGCTGTCGCCGTGATACGGCAAAATCTGCAAAAGTGCGGATTTTCGACGCAATCGCAGGTCGTATCCGCGGATGCTCTCGCATTTCTTGAACGACCGAAGGAATCGTTTGATTTAGTATTTATGGATCCGCCCTATGCAGACGGCTTGTTGTTACCGACACTGCAAAAGGCGGCAACGCTTGTCAAAGATGGCGGAATTCTGATTTGTGAAAGCGACAGCGATGTCTGTTTACCTGACAAGGTGGACCGCTTTACACTTGATCGGGTTCGTCGCTACGGACGAGTACAGATTTGGATATACCGTTATTCTGCGCAGGAAGGGGAGAAGATCGAATGAAAATTGCTATTTGCCCCGGCAGTTTTGATCCCGTGACTCTGGGTCACATGGACATCATACGCCGCGCATCGAAGTTGTTTGATCGCGTAATCGTCGTGGTGATGACCAACGCGACAAAGCATCCGCTGTTTACCCAGGTTGAACGGTTGGAACTGCTTAACCGTGCCATTCAAGAGGAAAATCTCTCCGGTGTCGTGGTGGATTGTTACGATGGTCTGCTTGCGGATTATGCAAAACGCTGCAAAGCAGATGTCATCGTCAAAGGCTTACGCGCCGTCACCGACTTCGAGTATGAATTCCAGATGGCGTTGACCAACAGCAAACTTAACCCCACGGCAGAAACCGTTTTCTTGACCACGTCGGCTGAAAATATGTATCTGTCTTCGAGTCTTGTTAAACAAGTCGCTCATTACGGAGGCGACATTTCCGCGTTTGTACCACCTTGCATTTTACCCGATATTATTGAAAAATACAGAAAGGACGAACAAAAATGAGCATGAGTGTAGAAGATATCTTGGAACAGATCGACGATTTACTGGACGAGGCGTGGGCCATGCCGCTTTCCGGCGGTAAGATCCTCGTTGATGCGGAGCGTGTGCGCAAGTTGATCGATTCCGTGCGTGCCAACCTGCCGTCCGAGTTTCGGCAGGCGCGTGCGATCGTAAACGACCGTGCCGAAATCATCGACAACGCCAAAAAAGAGTCGGAAACGATCATTCATAACGCGGAGGAGCGTCGTAACCAGATTCTCTCTCACGACGAAATGGTCGTGCAGGCACAGGAAAAGGCGAACGAGATCCACGCGCAGACGCAGAAACGCGCTCGCGAGATGCGCAAGACGGCGCAGGACTTCGCAGATGATCTGTTGCGCCAGACCGAAGAGAGTCTTGCCCAGCAAATCACGCAGGTACGTCAGGCTCGTGCCTCGTTGCGCAACGCACGTCCGCAGC
>JAFQFY010000043.1 GCA_017398485.1 Clostridia bacterium | reverse complement strand
CCGGGTGTCCTTCTTGTTTTGGAGCTTACTACATATAAAAGTCTTCGAAAGGGTGAATGCCGTGATAATACTGATAACGGGAGCATCCCACACAGGAAAGACCGCTCTGGCGCAGAAACTGCTCGAGAAATACCACTATCCGTATCTCTCCATCGACCATTTGAAGATGGGGCTGATCCGCAGCAAAAATACCACACTGACACCGACGAGCGACGATGACGAATTGACGGCATATTTATGGCCCATTGTGCGTGAAATGATCAAAACCGCTATCGAAAACAAGCAAAATCTCATCGTCGAGGGCTGCTATATTCCGTTTGATTGGAAGAGGGATTTTGAGCAAAACTATCTTGCCCATATCCGATACCATTGTCTGATTATGAGTGAACACTATATCCAACGCCATTTTAACGACATCAAGCGGTACGCAAGCATCATCGAAGATCGTTTGGACGATACCGATTGTACGATGGAAAGCGTTTTGCGGGACAATGCACAAATACTGGCGCTGGCGCAGAAACACGGCGCTAAATACATACTCATTGATGAAAAATACGAAATAAATGTATAAAAACAGCCGAGGGGTTCACGATGTGCACTGCCCCTCGGCAAAGTTTTTCTATTAATAATTTTCGGCGTGGATCTCGAAATAGCTCTGCGGATGCGCGCAGGTCGGACATACATCGGGAGCGTTGGTGCCCACAACGATGTGACCGCAGTCGCGGCACTCCCACACCTTAACCTCGCTTTGCGCCAAGTCTCCCGCTTCCGCTCATCTCTGCTCGCAATGCCCAAATAAACGCTGCGCGTTTAAGAGGTTCGACTCTCGAAGTCTCAACGAATAACAAAAGGGAGCGGCTACGCCACTCCCTTTTGTTATTGGCTGCGGAACTAGGAATCGAACCTAGACAAACAGATTCAGAGACTGTCGTGCTACCTTTACACAATTCCGCAATATTCCAAAGGAACGGGTTTTATTATACCGCATTTTTTCGGTTTGTCAAGTGCTTTTACAAAGTTTTATCATTTATTTTGATAAAAGAACATCCGGGGGATCACTCCCCCGGACGGCGAAAATGGATAGCGGCTTATTTCAGGTTGTTTTCCTCATAAGCCTTGATCATTTTCTTCACCATCTGGCCGCCGATAGAACCGGCCTGACGAGAAGTCAGATCACCGTTGTAGCCCTGCTTCAAGGTCACGCCAACCTCGTTGGCAGCCTCCATCATGAAGCGGTTCAGGCCCTCACGAGCCTCCGGAACGATGCTCTTGTTGTTCATGTGTTACACCTCACTGTTACTCGGCGGTTTTTGCCACCGTGTTTTACCGCGTTTGCAGTAGTATTGTTAGCACTCAAACGCCGAACATGTGTGACAATTTGTGTCAACGTTGCATCATTTTTCCGCAATTTTCGCAAAATCGGCTTACAGCGCCACCCAACCGGACACGTTGAGCGACAACGGCGTTTTGCCGACGCGTTCCTTAGCATTGGTGACGCGATAACGCCCGTTGATCGCCTTGCCGTCGTACAGATAGTACGTACCGCTTCGCGTAACGGCAACGCTGCTCGTGCTGGACACGTACAATTTGCCCTTATCCAGCCGCACCGCATCACCCGCGTGCGGTTTTGTGGCGGTCACCGCCTCGTTCGACGCATACGCAACGCCGCAGATCTCACACAGCGCTTGTGCCGTTTCCTCCGCGAGCGCCTGCATGCCGCCGTTATGGAACCACGCGCAATCCTCCGCACTGTCGTGGAAAAACAGTTCATCATACAGACACGGCATAGCGGTAGCCTTGATCTCGTAAAGATCCGAGCGCGCGCGCACCTTGTGACTTGTCACACAACGACGATATTTGTGAATAACGTTGGCAAGTTTTTTGCTTTCGGCGTTGTTCCAGCACAGTGTCATGGAATACCGACCGCCGCCGGCGTTCGTGTGCGCGACGTAATAAACATCTGCACCCCATTTGTTCGCTTCCTTCACACGAGTCTGCATGGCAATGCTGCCGGTCTTGCTCTTGTCGCCGCGCTTAACGGCAAAGCCGAGCGCTTTGAGCCGCGCTTCGAGAATATCCATATACTCGTTGCAGTGAATATTCTCGCCGCAAGTGGACAGGCACTTGGTCGGGTTATCGGTGGCGTGTGCCGCCGCCGACAGATAGATCTTTGCCATAGTCTTATCCCCTCTCTTCCTCTTTGATGCGCTCGACGAGCGCATTATATTCCGCAAATTCCTGCGGCTTTGCGTCGCGCTGACGCAGGATCGCCAGCTCGTCGTCCACCGAATAGACCGCGCGCACGCGTGCGATCACACGCTCTTTGAACGAGGGTTGCGGCGCGTTCGTCTCACGCTCCAGTTCTTCGGCAGTCATATCACGATATACACCGTTTTCCAACACTCTCATTTTCTTACACCCCACAGTTCCATTTTAGTGCCAGCGGTAAAGGTTTTCGCCGTGCCTGCGGTAAAATAAAAGTCTATTTTGTCAACAGGCTTAAATTGCGTCATATACGGCAAGACAACGCCACCGGTAAAGGACGCGTTGTTTACACTCGGCGCTTGCGGATATTCACTGCCGGCCGCCAGTGCTTGCGCGATACACAACGCACCCTCGTTCTCGCCCAAGTCTTTGTAGTACATTGCCCAGCCTCTCGGCGTTGTGCTTAATACCGAACCGAGCGAAGCGTTACCGAACACTATCTCGTTATTAACCGCCAGCGTCAACCGTGCGCTACTACCGTCCGTCGCGCCGATCAGCGCCTTGACGTAGAAGCTCTCTAACTCGAACGCGTCACCGTTACTATCGGCTGAAAAGATGATGTACTTCGGCAGAGAGCCGTCTTCGTCAGCCTCGACGGTGACAGTGGCGATCTTTTCGTAGATCGGCGGTGCCGCAACGTCGCCGACTTTGGCGTAATACCCGTCACCGACCGACTTGACTGCGTATTCGAGGTTTGCCGGCACGATGGGACAATGCTCGTTCGCGCGCGCGGCGATCATATCCTCGGTGGCCATCTGCGTGCGGATCGTATGCGGCCACGCGGCGATGATACCCGACTCGGTCGCCTGCTGCTCGTCGTTGGCGGCCAGCACCATGCCTATCTCGTCGGGTGTGGCCTCGCGCACGTCCAGATTCTGCACCAGACCAAACAGTGCGTCGAACGTTTGCTTGTCGGCATACGCGTAGTCACCCACCGATCGAACGGCATAGTCGAGATTCGCAGGCACGATGGGACAGTGCTCGTTCTCGCGCGCGTCAATGGCCTCTTTTGTGGCACTAACCACGCTCAAAATCCTGCGGCTGTTACCGAAAATACCGCCACCCTCACGCGCGCCCGTTTCGTCGTTCGGGACGAACACCATGCCCGGCTCGTCGGGTGTGGCGTGACAACGCAGGTCATCGTACATGGTGTTGAAGCGGTCGTTGACGTAGTTGTTAAACTCGTCAACGGTGCCGACCGCCTCGCGCAAGCTCTCGTCAAATTGCGCGAGCGTCATCTCTGCCGCCTGTCGCAATTCCAGCTCCATCGCCTTTTCCATCAACTCATATTCAGTCATCGGGATGGCCGCCGCCGGCGTTGCCGCCACCGACGGCGATACGTAGAACACCATCATCGAGGACTTCTTCACCGTTCCGCCGGAGGATACGGCGCGCACCGTTGCGCGCAGCAGACCCGGCAACTGCGTATGTTGATCGACCACCGTCCAGGTCAGCAATACGCCGTCCTTCTGCACCAATTTGGTCAGCGGCGCTATATCGGTAGACGAGTTGCAATCCACCGTGGTATCCGCTTGCGTGTAGCTTTCCTTGGTGATGTAGGCGGTCGAACTCACCGAGACAGCGCCCTCGGTGACCTCCTCGGAGGCGGATTGCTGAGTCGTCTCGATCTTCCGCGGCGGTGCCGTTGAGGTGACCGTGGACAGGTCAAACGCCAGATCAAGATAAAACGCATAGTCCTTATACGCCAAATCGGGCAAAAAGAACTGCCGCGTCACCGACTGATGCTCACCGACATAGGCAATGAGCTTATCCTCGGGTGGAATCGTCGCCACCCAGTCTTGTAAATGGATCATTCTCTGACTCCTTTCCCTCACCAAGCCGCCAAAAACGGGTATAAATAACCGCTGACACGCGGTTGCGCGTCAGCGGTTATCCACCCTTTGCAGACTTGGCTGTACTATTTTTCTCTCTCACCGTGTGCGGCATAGAAAAAAGCAGTCACGTTCACCCAACGCGCTGCTTTTTCTTCCGTACAATTCTATTGTAAACGAACATTTGTTCTTTGTCAAGTGTTTTACACTTGTTATGCAGAAAAAAGCCGTCGGATCACTCCGACGGCCGTTTTTGTGCGTCTTATCGGCAGGCACAGCCGCAGCCGCCACCGCCGCCGTCTCCCTCCGTCGCCGGGGGGAAGAACTCGTTGACAGGGAAGCTCATCTTGTGGAACAGGTCGCAGGGATTTTCGCTCGTGGGGGTGCATTCCTTGTTGGGCATGCAATAGTCGTACACCGGCATGAGCATTTGCACATTACGAATGAGCTGTACGATGGTGAAGATGCCCAACGACACCACTACCAAGCGGCACTCGGCGTTGTCGACGAAGTTGCCGCCGTAACGGTTGCACAGATTCATCGGGATGCAACCGCAATCGCCACAGTCGTAGTGGCAACGGTCGCAACAGTCGACCAGACGCGCATCCAGCACCACCGGCTCGGCAACCTGCACACAGCAATGCGGCATGTTACGCGTAGGCATTTCCTGACGATCGCACTCGTCGGGACGGTACTCGCTGTGGAACACGCGCACGTGCCCCTCGCTACCGTACAGGATCACCTTTTTACGGAAGACGCCGACGCCCTGCACGGTGTTGCACGGTACACCGTGACCGCTGTACACCTCCACCTCTACGTTAAAGAAGAAGGTCAGGTCACAGGAATAGTAGCCACGGTTAAAGGGCAGCGCTTCGACGTCTATGTAAGTAGTGATCACTTCCGCTTTCTTGGTGCGAATGCCCGTTGCGTGATTGATGATCATCTGATCGCGCTCGGTAAAGAACAGCCGCATGTTTTCGATACAATCCTTGTCGCAGCAGCTGTCATACACGCGACCGGCATCCACGCAAACGGCCTCTTTGCACCCGTTATCACGGATAAACTTGGATTCCGCCATCAAGATTCCTCCTATTCTGATATTCGAGAACGCCGACGGCGCGCGGAGCCGTCGGACGCAATCTCAATATCAGTGTATGTTGCCGCAGAGGATATGTTCACGCAGAATTTACAACAAAAAGGCGTTTGCGAGTTTGAGTCGCAAACGCCTTTCATTTTTTATGGTTATTTCACGGTCAGTTTGGCGTAGTTTGCCATCAATTTTTTCTGACCGACCTTGTCAAACTGAATGACAAGCAGCGTATCGCCTGCCATCGCGGTGGTCGCCGTGATGACACCCTCACCGAAGCTCGCGTGCGTGACGTGATCGCCCACCGACCAACGGCAGTTTGCCATCGGCTTTGACGCCGTGCCCGACGCCGAGATGCGCGTGCCGGCCGACGCAGACACGCTTGAACGAAATGTCTCGTGGCTGTGCGTCGGTCGGGCGGAAACGTAGCTTTGCCCCCCGTCAGAGTGCGACGCACGGTCGCTAAAACTACGGGTGCCGCCGAAATCGCCGCCAAAACGCGACATACTGCGACGATCGACCTCCTCAATCAGCTCGCGCGGAATATCGCGCAGGAAACGCGAGGGCGCGTTGCGGTTGGTCTGTCCGTACAGCATACGGCTCTGCGCGCGCGTTATATACAGTTCTTCTCTTGCGCGCGTGATCGCCACATAACAAAGGCGGCGGTCCTCCTCCAGTTCAGTCGGGTCGAACATCGTCTGATAGCCGGGAAAAATACCGTCCTCAAAGCCGGGCAACAGCACCACGGGGAATTCGAGTCCCTTGGCGGCGTGCATAGTCATGAGCACCGTCGCATCCGCTTCGGTATCGTAGTTGTCGATATCGGTCATCAGCGCCTGCTCTTCCAAGAAGCCGGCAAGCTCGGCATATTCTTCGCCGCAGTTCTTTTCGTACTGCTGAACGTTAGATAATAATTCCTCCAAGTTCTCTACGCGTCCTGCCTCGACCTCCCCTTGCGCTTTCCACATATCCAGATAACCGGTTGTTTCCAGCATGGTGGTGTATAAACGGTGCAAAGGCACCTCGGGGTCCTCTGCCTGTTGCCGCAAACCGTCGATCATGTCTGTAAAGGCGGTTAACTTGCCAGCCGCACGACTGAGCTCGGGATAGTCAGCCGCACGCGCAAACACGCTGTACAGCGACTCACCCAAACCGGCGGCGATCTGCGCCGCCTTTTCCAGTGTCGCGTCACCGATGCCGCGCTTCGGCTCGTTGATAATGCGGCGCAGACTGACCTCGTCCTCGGGGTTGTTAATGATGCGCAGATACGCCATCGCATCCTTGACCTCTTTAGTGTCGTTAAAGCGATGGCCGCCGATGATGCGATACGGCACGCCGCTCTTGACGAGCGCCTGCTCAATGGCGTTCGACTGTGCGTTGGCGCGGTACAGCACCGCGTATTCACTGAAACGCCGTCCCTGCGCCACGCCCGTGAGGATCGTATCGGCAACGAACTTGCCCTCCTCCTCGGCGTTATCCACCACCACCAGACGCACGGGATCGCCCTCGGCGTTGTTTGTCCACAGGGTTTTACCCTTACGCCCGACGTTCTTGGCGATGACCTCGTTGGCGGCGTCGAGAATACGCTTGGTGGAGCGATAGTTCTGCTCCAAGCGGATCACGCGGCAGCCAACGAAGGTCTCCTCAAAGCTGAGGATATTCTCGATCGTTGCGCCGCGAAATTTATAAATACTCTGGTCGTCGTCACCCACAACGCACAGGTTACCCGATTTCGCCGCCAGAAGACGCACCAGCTCGTACTGCGCGTGGTTCGTGTCCTGATACTCGTCCACCATAATATAGCGGAAACGGTTTTGGTACCGTTCAAGCACGTCGGGATTCTCCTTGAAAAGTTCCACTGTGCAACACAGCAGATCGTCAAAGTCCATCGCATCCGCGTCACGCAGACGCTTCTGGTATTCCGCATAGGCGCGCGCAACAAAGCGCAGGCGCACGTCGCCGCCCGACGCATAACGGGCCGCATATTCCACGGGATCGATCAGTTCATCCTTCGCGCGGCTGATCTCGCCGAGCAACACCTTATGCCCGATGGTCTTTTCGTCGACATCCAGTTCTTTCATGCAGGTCTTCATCAGACGGCGGCTGTCATCGGCGTCATAGATGGTGAAATGGCGCGTATAACCCAAATGCTCACCCTCGCGGCGCAACAAACGCGCACAAAACGAGTGAAAGGTACTCGCCGCCACCTCGTCACCCTCTTGACCGAGCATATGCATCAGACGCTCCTTAAGCTCGCCTGCCGCCTTGTTCGTGAAGGTGATAGCCAAAATGCGATAACTCGGACACGGATCCACCGCCAAAAGGTCGATAAGCGGTGCACTGAGCGCACGCTTGCCGTCGGCGCAGTCGCGCAGGCACTGCTCCATATCCTCGGTCATCGGCGGCATGCTCTCGTCGTTATACGCCCTGCCGAAACGCACGAGGTTGGCGATGCGGTTGACCAGCACCGTGGTCTTACCGCTGCCGGCACCTGCCAGAACGAGCAGGGGACCGTCCGTGTGGAACACCGCCTGTCGTTGCGGCGCGTTCATACGAGCAAATTGCTCGTCGAGTATTTTGCGCCGCAGCGCACAAAATTCTTGTTGAGTCAACATGGCTTTACCTCTTTTTACGGTCACAAAGAGGCTGAGCAACACCTGCCCAGCCTCTTGTAGATTTTTACGTGAAGATTAACCGAACATCGACAGGAGCACACCGGCCGCCACCGCAGAACCGATAACACCGGCCACGTTCGGGCCCATAGCGTGCATCAGCAGGAAGTTCGAGGGGTTCTCCTGCTGGCCGACCTTCTGGGACACGCGCGCCGCCATCGGGACGGCAGACACACCGGCCGAGCCGATAAGGGGGTTGACCTTGCCGCCCGTAACCGCGTACATCACCTTGCCGAGCATCACGCCGCCGGCGGTGCCAACGCAGAATGCGATCAAGCCGAGCGCAATGATAAGCAGCGTGGTCGGTTTGAGGAAGCTCGCGGCGTTTGCCGTCGCGCCGACCGTCACACCCAAGAAGATGGTGACGATGTTCATCAGCTCATTCTGTGCGGTCTTGCTGATACGTTCCACAACACCGCTCTCACGCATGAGGTTACCAAGCATCAGCATGCCGATCAGCGGCGCCGCCGAGGGCAGCAACAGCACGCACAGGATCGTCACAATGATCGGGAAGATGATCTTTTCGGTCTTGGACACGGTGCGCAGCTGGGTCATCACGACCGAACGCTCTTTCTTGGTGGTCAGTGCCCTCATGATCGGCGGCTGAATGATCGGAACGAGCGCCATGTAGGAATACGCGGCGATCGCGATCGCACCAAGCAATTCGGGAGCGAGCTTGGACGTCAAATAAATGGCCGTGGGTCCGTCTGCACCGCCTATAATGGCGATCGACGCAGCCTGTGTCTCGGTAAAGGCGATGCCCCACTCCTCGGCAAACGGCAACAAATTCAGGCAACGCGCACCGAAGAAGGTGATGAAAATACCGAGCTGCGCCGCCGCGCCGAGCAGGAAGCTCTTGGGGTTGGACAGCAAGGGACCGAAGTCGGTCATCACACCGATGCCGAGGAAAATAAGCGGCGGATAGATGCCGAATTTTACGCCCTGATACAGATACCACAGCAGACCGCCCTGCTCGAAGTGCTGCCAATAGGGCTGCACCACCGTGATCGTGCCGTCAAGGCTCTGATCAACGACCTTATAGACGTCGCCGTTGGCATGCAACACCGTAACGGTATCGCCCTGCGCATTGACCTTCTGTTCGAGATAATACACTTCTCTGCCGTAGTAGGCGTTAGCTTGCTCAATATCTTCAAGCGTGATCGAGCTCTCTTGCTCGTATACGGGATAGACCTGCTCGTAGGTGCCGTCTACGTATTGCACCATCTCCTGCTGTGTAAAGGCGACCATCGAGTTGCGCTGCGGATCCATCACGCCGCCAAGCGGCAGATTGACCAACAACATGCCGAACGCGATCGGCAACAGCAGAAGCGGCTCAAACTGCTTCTTGATCGCCAGGAACAACAGCACGCAGGCGATCGCGATCATGATAAGGTTTTTCCAGCCGCCGTTCTCCAAGTTAAGCAGCCGGGCAATACCGGAATCGTTCCACAATTCCAACAGAGCGTTTATAAAATCTTGCATGGTTAAGTCCTCCGATCACTTCTTCACGATGCGGCGCACGGCGTACTGCTTACCGGCAGGCGCCATGCAGGCGATCGCACCGGAAATCGCCGCGACCGTTTCGTCTGCGATGCCGTTCTGTATCTCCATGGAGGAGGACACGGGCGCCGTATTGCCCACCGCGACAGCCGAAGCCGTCACAGGCGCAACAGCCGGAGCTGCCGCAGGCGCGCTCGGGGCAACCGCCTTCTCGACGCGGTCCAAACGAGACATGATCTCACCAAAAACCTTAATAACCACGACCAGCAGCACCAGCACAGAAAACACCACAACCAAGCCGATAATGATCGTCAGGCCTGCGTCCCCGAGCAATTGGGCTACGTTATTCGCCAACAAATTCATACTCTCTTTCCTCCGCTTCATTTCTTCTTTTGGGGGAAAACCATATCCTCACCCATTATAAAACTTTTAATATTATACTACCCTTTAATATAAAAAGCAATCATTTTTCGGAAAAACTTTCATTTTTCTTTTATACGGCTCTGCTGCCCTGACCGCGCAGAAAAATCACAAAAAGCGACGGATTTTCACACATTTTTCATAATTTTACTGTATAATAAATTCATATGTCCTCGAAAGGAGCGAAACGCATGCACACAGACCCCCTCACCGACGAGTCAAGGCAGCCGACCGCCCACACGCGCTCCCTGCGCGTCGGTCAGCATATCACGCTGACGGTCGGCCGCAAGAGCCTCATTCTCGGCGGTTGCATCGCGACGGCACTGCTGTTGCTCACCCTCTTACATACCGAATGCTATCTGCAAGCCGCATCGGCGCGCGGCGAGCTGCTGTATGTACTCTCCCTGTTGGCAAGTGTCGTTATCGGCGTTATCGCCGCCGTACGCGTGGAGCTTCCGCCGCGAGTCGACGCCGTCGTCAACACCGTCGTTGTCTTGTTGCTGCCGATCGTCGCGATGACGATGGTGGAATGTCTAAACAGCAATTTTACCTGGGACTGGTCGCCGCGCACGCTGCTGGTCAACTATATCCTATACATGCTTTTCTACGGCGTGGTGTACGTGTTCTCCGGCAGTTATCGTCTGCCGATGCTTATTATGAACGTGCTGTTTTTCCTCTTCGGACTTACCAATTTCTACGTTCGTGCATTCCGCGGCACACCCTTTATCCCAATGGATCTGTTCGCCGCCGGCACCGCCGCCAACGTCGCCGCCGCCTATGATTTTTCCTTTAATCATCTGGTGATCATCGCGATCCTGTTGCTCGCGTTTCTCACGGTGGTCGCCGCGCGCCTGCGCACGCCGCGCCTAAACATCATCACCAAGATCGCCTCACGCACCTTCTTCGCGGTGCTCACCGTCTGCGTCGTGTGTATCTACCTATTCACCGACCTCTATGCACAGGCAGGGCTGGCGCCGGATTTTTGGAGTCAAAAGCGCGGCTACAACCGCACGGGCGCACTGCTCAACTTCTGCCTAAACACCAAATACACCACCTCTTCCGCTCCCTCGGGTTACGACGCCGACGAGGTCAAGACCATCGTCTACACCGCCGTCAGCGACGATCCGACCGATCAGCCGCAGGAATACGATTCCCCCAACATCATCTGCATCATGAACGAGTCGCTGTCCGACCTGTCGGTACTCGGCGATCTGCAAACCAATGTCGAATACATGCCCTTCCTCAACAGTTTGGAGGAAAACACCGTGCGCGGCAACCTGTACGTGCCGGTGGTCGGTGCAAGCACCAGCAACACGGAATTTGAATTCCTCACCGGCGCACCGATGTCCTTTTTTCCTGCCGGCAGTAACGCATACATGCTGTACGTAGATAATCCGATGCACTCGCTCGTATCGGTGCTCGGTGGCCAGAACTACTCAAAGCTCGCCTTCCACCCATACTACGCCAGCGGTTGGAACCGCCCTACCGTGTATGAAAATTTCGGGTTTACCCGTTTTCTCTCCATCGGGTCGATCATCGACCGCGATATTCTGATCCAATATCAAGACAACGGCTACGACGGTGAGTTGTTGCAGCAGCTCGTGGACGAGCAGTATCCGGGAGAGGATATCCTTCTGCGCCGCTACGTCAGCGACGAATACAATTATAAAGAGGTCATAGAGCTTTACGAAAAGCGCAACAAGAGTCAGCCGTTCTTCCTGTTCAACGTCACCATGCAAAACCACGGCGGCTACACCGAGGTGTGCAGTAATTTCACCGAGACGGTGCACGTCACCGGCATCAACGGCAACACAGACGCCTCTCTTGCCACCGCCTATCCCAAAGCCAATCAGTACCTTTCCCTTATCAAGGCATCGGATCAGGCGTTTTCCGAACTGATCACCTATTTCAGTGCTGTTGAGGAGCCGACCGTTATTTGTATGTTCGGCGACCACCAGCCGAACGTCGAAAGCGAGTTTTTGCAAGCCTTGCTCGGCGGCTCGCCCGACGACCTGTCGGTCGAGCAGATGCAAAAACAATACGTCACGCCGTTCTACATCTGGGCGAACTACGACATTGAGGAAAAGACCATCGAGCGACTCGGTGTCAACTATCTCTCCTCCTACGTCATGCAGGTCGCCGGCGTGAAGATGTCTGCGTATAACCGCTACCTACTCAAGCTCAGCGAGACTCTGCCGGTCATCAACACGGTCGGCGTTATCGACGCTGACGGCAACCACTACGCCTATGGACAGTCGACACCGTATGACGATAGGATCAACGACTATAAAAAGGTCGTGTACAACCTCGTGTCTGACGAAGAAAACCGTCAAGACGAGATCTTCACCGTACAATAAACAAAAAACACCCGACAGAGTGTTCTGTCGGGTGTTTTTTGTTTGGTTATGTGTTTTCCTTGAAGGAGCGCAACACACCGACCGTCATCGGTACGGACACCACAAAGGAGATAACATCTGCGAGCGGCTGTGCCATCTGAATGCCGACGAGCGGCTCGACGGCGTCCGTCAGCCACAGGATCAAATACGGCAGACCGAGCACCAACGGAACGAAAAACAAGCCCTGCCGCGCCATCGAAAGAAAACTCGCCTTCGCGGTCTTGCCGATGGTCTGCATCATCATGTTGCCGCTGGTGACCCAGCCGAGAAACGGCAATCCAAGACAGTGCAGCCGAAGCGTCAGCGTGCCGTCGGCGATCATCGCCTCATCTTTGCCGAACAGGGCAATGAGTTGCGGCGCGAAGATAAATCCCACCGCCGCGCCAACGAGCAAGATCAGCGTCGACACGTTCACGCAAAAGCGGAACGCACGCTTGACACGTCCGTACAGACCGGCGCCGTAGTTGAAACCGCACACCGGCTGAAAACCCTGTCCAAAGCCGATAACTGTCGAAAAGACGATGTTAGTCACGCGGCTCGCCACCGACATGGCGGCAATAGCGGCGTCACCGCCGAAAATCCCCGCCATATAGTTAAGGCTAATGGTCGATGCACTCGCCAAGCCTTGACGAAACAGGGTCGGCAAACCGCCCTTGGTGATGAGCGCGTAATCCGCAAAACGCGGTCGGAACAGGCGCGGCCGAATGCGTAGGTTATCTCCGCGCGAACAGCAATACAGCAAAATACATGCACTGATCAACTGGCTGAGCGCCGTTGCTGCCGCCGCGCCGCCGACGCCCATATCAAACGCAAAAATGAAGATCGGATCGAGCGCCACGTTGAGCACCGCACCGGTACCGATGCCGAGCATACCGTAAAAGGCGTTGCCCTGAAAGCGCAAAAGGTTGTTGAGCACGAGCGAGGAGACCATAAACGGCGCACCGAGCAAAACGTAGCGCAGATACTCCTCTGCATACGGTAAAATGGTATCCGTCGAACCGAGCAGACGTGCCAGCGGCGTGAGAAAGATAAGTCCCAACGCCGCGATCACTGCGCCCAAGATCAGCGCCGAAAAAAAGCCGATTGCCGCCAAGCGTTCCGCCTCGTCGGTCTTCTCCTGCCCGAGCAGGCGCGAGATCGCATTGCCCGAGCCTTGGCCAAAGAAGAAACCGCACGCCTGAATGATCGCCATGAGCGAAAACACCACGCCCACCGCACCGGTAGCGCTGGTGTTGTTGAGTTGACCGACGAAGAAGGAATCCGCCATGTTGTACAAAGCGGTGATCAACATCGAAATAATGGACGGAATTGCCAAGCGTCCCATCAGCTTTTCCACCGGAGCGGTGGTCATGCGCACAAATTTCTCATGATGATCCACGCTTACAACACCTGCCTGCGAAGCGTGTCGCCGTCCAGCGCGCTGAGCATCGCCGGCGGCACGTCGAGCACCGTCTTACAACCGCTCTGCCCGGCTCGTGCCATGCGATATACCGCGCGAGCGTACGCAAGCAGCACGCTCGCCGTGAACTCCGGATTGGAGTCCAGCGTCAGCTTATATTCGATGACGTGGCTGTGTTCGCCGTCGACGCCGGTGCGTCCGCTGCGCAGCACGCAACCACCGTGCGGAATACCGCTGTGATCGCGCGCCATCTCCTCGGCGGTGATAAAATGCACCGTCGTGTCATACGGCTCAAAATAATTGGGCATAGTCACGATCTCACGCTCAATGCGCGCAAGATCCGCGCCCTCGGCGGCAACCACGTAGCACTCGCGCGTGTGTTTTTGCCGCGCGGTCAGCGTCGGCTGTTCGCCGCGGCGCACCGCTTCGACGGCATCCTCCACGGGTCTGGTGTATTGCCGCGCGTCCAGCACGCCGTCGATACGCCGAACGGCGTCGGAATGCCCTTGGCTGACGCCGTAGCCCCAGAAGGTGTAATCCGCGCCCTGCGGCAGGATCGCCTGTGCGTATACGCGATTAAGCGAGAACATGCCCGGATCCCAACCGGCAGAGATAAGTGCGACCTTACCGTTGGTCGACGCCTCGGCGTCGACCTTGGCAAAGTGCTCGGGAATGTTGGCATGGTTGTCAAAGCTGTCGACAACGTTGAACTGTGCCGCGAGCAACGGTGTCTGCGTCGGCAGATCGGTCGCACTGCCGCCGCACAGGATCATCACGTCGATCTTATCCGCATAATCCGCCACGTCGTTGGCAGACACGACGTGCACGCCCGACAGATCGGTCTTGACGGTCGACGGGTCACGTCGTGTAAACACCGCGACAAGCTCCGTGTCCGGATTTTGACGGATAGCGCAAGCAACGCCGCGACCGAGATTGCCGTAGCCGTAGATACCGATACGAATTGACATAACACAACACTCCCTACGAAGTAAACTGATTACAGCGGCTGGCGCAGATAGACCATATCCACGAGCTGAATACCGCACTCAAAGATCGGGTGATCGTATTTCTCGATAAAGAAGTTTTTAACGACGTGTGAGCGCACAAAACCGCATTTCTCATAGAACGGAACGGTCATGGGCGAATCACCTGTGCCGACCTGCAAGATCGTATATTTGCCCGTGGCTTTGTATTTTTCGATGATGAAGTTGATCAGCTTCTTACCGTAGCCCTTGCCCTGCCCTTCGGGAGCAGTGGCAATGTTCTTGATCTCCAAGATGCCGTCGCCCTCATCGGTGACGATACACTGACATTTTACGCCATCGTCGTCCAAAACATACATATCGCCGCTTTCCAGATACTCGTCAAGCGCGCTCTCTTGCCCATCGGTTGCAAGTAACAAAAGCGGCAAATACTGCTTTTTGTTCTCCGTTACTTGTCGGATCTCCATCGAAAAAGCCTCCCTATCCACTAATAATTACAGCGGCTGACGCAGATAGACCATGTCCACGAGCTGAATACCGCACTCGAAGATCGGCTCGTCGTAGTTGTCGGTGAAGAAATTCTTCACGACGTGCGAACGCACAAAGCCGCACTTCTCATAGAACGGAACGGTCATGGGCGAATCACCCGTGCCGACCTGCAAAATGGAATACTGTCCCTTGCCCTTGTACTTCTCGATAACGAAGTTGATCATCTTTTTGCCATAGCCCTTGCCCTGCCCCTCGGGAATGGTGGCAATGTTCTTGATCTCCAGAATGCCGTCGCCCTCGTCGGTAAGCACGCACTCACACACGACAACGCCGTTGTCCTCGAGCACGTACATATCGCCCTTGTCGAGATACAGGTCGACCATATCCTCCTGCTCATCCGCGAGCAACAACAGATCCAAATACTGCTTTTTGTTTTCGGTAATTTGTCTGATTTCCATACTATAACACTCCTAATCAAATTTATCGGTTTGTTTGTTTTTGCTTACTTCTTTGTTAAGCAAGCCACGTTTTCAACGTGCGCCGTGCGCGGAAACATATCCACCGGCTGTACGCTGTTCACCTCGTATCCCTGCCGTGCAAACAGGGCGAGGTCGCGCGCCAGCGTCGCCGGATCGCAGGACACGTAGACCACGCGTAACGGCTGCATTGCCGCGACGGTGTCGATGAGCGCTGCATCGCACCCTTTTCGGGGCGGATCCAGCACCACGACGTCCGGACGGACACCCTCGCGTTCGAGTTGCACCGCCGCATGTGCCGCATCGGCACAGATAAAACGAGCGTTGTCCACGCCGTTTGCCTGCGCGTTGCGACGAGCGTCCTGCACCGCAGCCTCCACGACCTCCACGCCGATGAGCCGTTTGACACGGCTTGCCATCGACAGCCCGATCGTGCCGGTGCCGCAATACAGGTCCAGCAAGATCTCCTCGCCGGAAAGTTGAGCTGCATCAGCTACCAGAGCGTATAACCGTTCGGTCTGCGCGTGATTGACCTGATAAAAGGAATGGGGCGACAAGCGAAACCGCAAGCCGCACAACGTATCCTCAATGGCGTCCTCTCCCCACAGGGTGAAGCCGCCGTCTCCCAGAATGACATTGGTTTTTGACGGGTTGATATTCACCACGAGCGAAGTGAGCTCGGGCGCCGCCGCTCGCACCGCGTCGATCAACGCCTGTGCGGCAGGCAGTTTGCCGCTCTTGCACACAAGGCACACCATCATCTGTCCACTGACAGCACCCTGCCGAATGTAGACGTGGCGCACAAGGCCGCTGTGTGTCTGTTCGTCGTACGCCGGTACGGCATAGCGACGCATCCAGCCGTCGATCGCCGCCAGCACCGCGCGAAAGTTCGTCGGTTGCAGCAGGCAATCCTCGCACGCCACGGGTCGGTGGCTGCGCGGCGCGTAAAAGCCCATCACGGGACCGTTTTCGGTGGGATGAACGGGATATTGCGCCTTGTTACGATAGCGGAGCGGCTCGTCGCACGCCACGATCGGCAACGGCTCGGCGGTCAAGCCTCCCACACGCCGCAGAGTGTCCCACACCCAGCGGTGCTTATAGCGGCACTCCGCCTCGTAGGTCACGTGACGCCAGGCACAGCCGCCGCAACGGCCGAACGCCGCACAATCCTGTATATTGACGCGATCGGGCGATGGGGCGATCAACTCCTCCACACGACCGAACGCGTGGTTCTTCTGCACCTTAACGATGCGACACAGAATACGATCGCCCACCGCCGTGAAAGGGACGAATACCACAAACCCCGGTTCGGGGATGCCCTCGCCCACATAGCGCGCAACACCGTTTCCCTCTCCTGTCATTCCGGTAACGGTCAACTCTAATAACTGATTCTTTTTTAAGAGCATGGGTACATCCCCCCTTTCACGAATTTTCCCATTGTATTTTACAACGAAATAATAAAAAGTGCAATAGAAATAGATAAATTTTACCATCGCGCGACGATAAAAATAAAAGGAGCGCCCTATCGGGTGCTCCTTTTGCCTTATAAACCGAAACGTTCGGGGCGCTTGATACGGTTCCACGCGTCGTATGCCGCGCGCGCCTCCGCCTCTTCAAGCAGCAGCGTTTCCTCACCCTCGACGCCGTCGGGGGTGACCGTATGCTCTAAGATGCGGTATGTACGACCGTTGTAGCGAAAGCGGTAATGCTTCATGCCGACGACATGCTCACCGAGAGTGAAGTATTCACGCTGTCCCTGATTTTGCTTATTGTTCGCCATCTTTACACCGTCCTTACACCAGTTCCAACGCCTGCTTGATCAGCTGGACCGATTTCTCGATGCCGAAGCGGCCGCTGTTGATCGACATGTGGTAGTTTTTATTATCTCCCCAGTCTTTGTCGGTGTAATACTCGTAGTGTCTGGCGCGGCGACGGTCGCGGTCGCGCACGGTCTGCTCCGCGCGGCGGCTTGCAACGCCGTCACGTTCCACCACGCGCTTGACGCGCAGGGCAAGGTCTGCGTGCACGAATACGCTGAACACGTCAAACTCATCCGCGAGGATCTGGTCGGCGCAACGACCGACGATGACGCAGGAACCCTGTTGTGCGATCTCGCGCAGGGCGTTGCTCTCCGCAATATACACCTGGTCGGCGGCATCCTTGTTGCCGGCGCGATGATAACCGCCGGTCGCGAGATTAAACAGAAGACTGCTGATGAACTTCTGCTCCTCCTCCTCCAGAAAGTCGGTGGAAAGACCGCTGCTTTTCACTGCCGAATCAACAAAATTTTTGTCGTAATACGGTATGCCGAGTTGCTCGGCCAACAATTTGCCGATCTCGCTGCCGCCACTGCCGTATTCTCGGCTGATAACGATGATCTGTCCTTCTTTCACGTCTGATCCACCCCCAAAGTGCCGCATATCACCCCTATTATAGAAGTAATATACTCTATAACAATAATTTTATCGTGAAGTGGGGTGTCTGTCAATATTGTTATTCAATAATTTTACAGAATATTCGCGGAAAATCGGTGGATTTTCGAGATGTGTCAGGAGATTTTCAACTGCAGGCGGAATTTGTCCGAGATCATGGCGATAAACTCGCTGTTGGTCGGCTTTCCGCGGCCGTTGTGGATCGTGTAGCCGAAATAGGAATTGAGCACGTCTACGTCGCCGCGATCCCACGCGACCTCGATGGCGTGACGGATCGCGCGCTCGACGCGCGACGAGGTGGTCGCATGCCGCTTGGCAACCGCAGGATACAGCCGCTTGGTGACGGCGTTGATGATCTGGTCGTCCTCGATCGCCATCAAAATAGCGTCACGCAAATACTGATAGCCTTTAATATGCGCCGGCACGCCGATCTGGTGGATGATCTCGGTGACCTGCATCTCCAGATTGTTCGGGCGCGCCTCCTGTCTGGGCACGGGGCGCACCGACGGCGGCTCCTCTCCGCACAGCGCCAGAATACGGTTGGCCATCTCCCCCGTATCAAAGGGTTTGAGGAAATAATAGTCTGCGCCCGCACTCATCGCTTCGCGCTCCAACGCCGGGTTATCGAAACCCGACATCAGCATCACCAGCGGTCGCTTGGGCAGTTCGAGCGACGCCATGTTGTGCAACACACCCATGGCATCCATTCTTGGCAGAAAGAAATCCATGATTACAACGTCCGGATGGTAACGCTCCAGAGCGTCCAGCACCACGCGCCCATCCTTTTCGACCATTGTCACGTCCAGCCCTCGTGATTTCATCACGTTGGCACACGGTACAGCAAAATATTCGCTGTTATCCGCTAATAAGACATTGATTTTTCTTGCCATAGTTCCATTTCTCCTTATTTTCGTTTGCCGGCATCAACATGTTACCATTGTTCACTTTAAAATGCAAGCAAAAAGTGCCTCGTTTTCACTATTTTTTCATAGTTTGGATACTTTTAGCAAAAATTTTGGAGAAAGGCGCCGCTTTTTGCAACAAAAAGTGCAGTGAAACGGGCAATTCGCCACCCCTCCCTCGCCGCGCGAAAAAAGGAAAGTAAGAAAGGGGCTGCCGCTTAACGCGACAGCCCCTTTGATTTTTGATTCATCACATCATTTGAATAACGTAATTCTGCATGGCATAGAAAACGTCGGTACCTTTTTCGAGCTTGACTTCCTCGCTTTCAAGATCCACGAGAACGACCATCTCGCCATCCTCGAAGTAGCTCTGCATGCCATATACCGGATAGTAACTGCCGGACAAGGTGACGCGATATTGTGTATTGCTGACCGCCTCGCAGTTCACTTCATAATCCCGAAAAAATCTCGTCACGATGTCATTGAACGTATACGAGCTCCACTCCGGATACACGCGCTTGTCCGCAAAAATGCCAACCGCCGTTTTCCGCAGCAAATTATCAACCTTCGACTCTTCTATGGAATAGAATTCGTATTCGTCGCCATCCAGATCCCAAACGATCTTCTCGATACCCTCGTCGTTAAGATAAAACGTATAATCGCCGGACGAGTAAACGCCGTCCTCCACCTTTTCGGGCTCACAAGAAACCTCTTCCACCCAATTCCTCAGCTTTGGATTCATGCCGGTCGAATAGGTGTGTTTATTGTTGGTGAAATTTTCGCCCGTCTCGTCAAATGACAGAGTCATGCAAAACCACGATCCGCTTTCCGATATATCACTGGAGCATTCGTACAGATTACCGGCCAGCATCTCGTTGACGTTGGGCCCCTTCGGTAGCAGCAACAGCACGAGCGCCACAACCACCACCAACGCGACAGCTCCGATAATAAAAAACAGGTTGCGCTTATTCTTAGGCTTCTCCGGCGCGACCGGCTCTTGCACAATCAGCTCCGGAACGAACGCAGCGGTCGGTATAACGCCGACCGGCTCGACCGCTTCAGTTGTCGCCTCAACAGTCGGCGCCGTAGATTCCGTCGTGTTTGTTTGTTCTAAAATTTCCGTGTTGTTATCCATTTTACACCCAACCCTTTCATGTTTTATCGTTTTAACCGTCTTTACTTCGGCTCTCCGAAATTATTAGCCGATTTTAAGTAGTCAACCAATCCCTCGCTTGTACAATAGGACATAAGTTTGCTGTAGGAATATTCTCCTTCTGATGTCATCTCGTTGATGCATACCCAAAAATCATCGCGCGCATATCCGCCAAACCCATTCTGCGAGGAAACATCAAGATAAACGATCGCTCTGCCGTAGTCATCCTTCTCATAGACGTAAGCGTTGTTATAGACTGCGCTGCTTGGATTTCGGAGCTGGTCTGCAACGATCGACTTGGCCGCGCTGATGTACAAAGAATCCATGTCAACGCCAAGCCCCTCATCAAACAATCCGCACCCGGATAATGAAACCAGCAGGCAAACTACAATAAACAAGCAAATACACTTCTTCATTTTCAAACCCACTCTTTTTTGCAAATTTACTGATGACAACTCGTTGCTGCTTATTCCTGCGGGAAAGCAGCAATGGTAACCATCTGCGGTCCGATAGCCGCTTTATACAACCATCCGCCTTGGCTGTATTCGTAATTCGTATATTCGCCATTCTGCTGAGGTGACGCCCACAGACCGTTTTCAAATGCACCCATATCCGTAATGCCGGTGCAAGCCCCAAGCGCCACCGCACTCACAGACTTCACATGTGCAATGGCCTCTTCATCTGTTTTGCCATTGGTTTTAAAGAGTTCCCAATAATTCCCGACGTATATTTCTTTCACCAAGCCGTCTTTCTCGGTAACAACAAGGACTAAATTATCATTTAGAATGTCAAAGGTATGCGTAAGAGCGTTGCCTTCTGCCGCTTTCGTATCCGCCAAGCTAATAGACTTTGAAAAGCCGAAGGTGTTCGCCAGCTCGGTAATGCTGTCCTTGACATCCTGAAGCGTTAACGAAACGCTTGTCGCGGCCGACACATCGGTCGAAGACGAAGTATCCTCCGTCTGACCGCAACCGCAAGCCAGTGTCGCCATCATGCATAGCGCCAGAATCAATGATAAAATCTTTTTCATTCCACTTCTTCTCCAATTACAAGATAATTTTAATGATCACGCTCGTGCGTTCGCCGTGTTTTCCCACGTTACAACTGCACTGATTTTCTCCTCTGCTTCGGTCGAATTCTCTGTTTCCAAAACCGCTTTTTTGTAATTCATTTTGCGTCGAGGATGTTTCACCGAGCGTTATATGTATTTTACACCCTTAAATTGCAAAAGTCCTATGCTGAAAGCATAGTTGAAAAATTTTGTCGTATATGGTAAACTGGTGTCATTATGCAAAAGGTGGAGTCACGATGAAAAAAAGCACGACCAAGCTGATCAAAGAGCTAAGCTTATGCACCGAGTTTCGCTCCTTCTATGACAAAAATAAGGACATCCTTATCCGCGATACGCTGTCGCAGCTTCTCAATCGCTTGGTAACAGAAAAAGGGCTCAAAAAATCGCAGGTCATTCGTGATTCCGAGATGTCCGAGGTATACGGCTATCAGATTTTCTCGGGTCTGCGCACGCCCGAGCGCAACAAGCTGCTGTGTCTGGCGCTCGCCATGAGACTGACGCTCGACGAGACCCAGACCCTGCTCAAAAGTGCCGGTTATACGCTGTTGTATGTCAAGCGACCCGTCGACAGCGTTGTGATATACGGCATCTGCAAACACCTCACCGTCGCCGACGTCAACTGTTTATTGTATGAATACGAATTAGAAACACTGGGGTAATACAGAATGAAGAGTTGTCCCGTATGCAGAGCAACAATTGAAGATAACGCCCGTTTCTGCCATACCTGCATGTCCTCGTTGGACGAAAAGCAGGCGTGGCACGCACCGCGACGACACAAGCGTTGGTGGCAAGGACTCCTTGCCGCCTTTTGCGCGTTGGCGCTGGCGCTCGGTGTCGCGTTGTGGCCGCGGTCGTTGCCGACCGTCGGCGAGCCGCAAGGCAGCGACGCTTCCGCCACCGAGAGCTCGAGCGAGACCTCCTCATCCACAGGCACAACCACCCTCGATGCAGACGTGTCAACGACCACCGCGCCGTCATCGGCAAGCGGCACGGTCTCTGCGACCTCCTCAACCTCCACGAACGCGACAAGCGGCAACACGAGCTCGACAAGCAACGCGAAAACAACAACAACAACAACGACGACCACGTCCACAACCAAGCAAAGCACAACCGCGCCCGATAGCTTTGTGCCCGATTATCGATCGGGGCACGCCAACACCGAGGGCAACACGGCACAAAATTTGTTCATCAAATCTAAACCCGGATTGATTGCCAAACAAGATCAGTGGCTGTACTTTATAAACAGCTACGCACTGCACAAGGTCCGTGTCGACGGCTCGGGGGAACAAACACTCATCACGTTTGAAAAGCCCGACACTCCTCTCGGCCACCCCGCCCCTACAAACCTTAACGTCATCGGAGATTGGCTGTATCTCACCATTGATGGCGACATCTACCGTGTTCGCACAGACGGCAGCCGTTTGGAATGTCTATACGACCAAAACGTTCCGGCGATGCAGCTCTACGTCATCAAAAACAACGCGTACTTCGCGGACGAAAACGGCATCCACCGCATGGATCTTAGCACGAAAAAGATCGAGACCGTAAACACCGAGATTAAAAGCTGGTTAGAGGTTAAGTCCACCAGATACCAAAACGTATACAAAAATCTTTGCTACCTGTCCGAAGAAAAAAACGCGCTGATCGGCTTCGTGAAAACAAACGATCGTAAAGAAATCCGCCAATACTCCTTGTCCTCACCCGACACACTGCAATGGAGTATCACAAGCGAATCATCAGGAGGAAGTAAGATTTTTGAATGCCTGATTGCTGACGATACCTTGTTTTATATGTCGCAGTATAATATTTATTCCGCCAACTTACTAAAAAGCGTACCGTCCACCTCGTTGCTTTTCAATTCACAGAGCCAAGTTTCTTTTTTAGATCTCTTAGCGTACTCCCACTACAAGGGCGGTCTGCTGATAGCACGAAACTATAGCCTAGGGACCGAATTGTACTACAGGGACGGGACAACCGCTTTAATCGAGAATTCTTATAAACCGTATTTCTTCGATGACGGCTATGCTTATTATTATTACAATCAGCTCTGGCGAGCCAACCCCGATTTCAGCGATCCCGTAAAGCTGACACAATAACACGCGAAGAAAGCGAGGTGCAGACCTTGACAAGAAAAGACTATATCGACCGCTTGCTCAAATCCTATCAAGTCGTCCACATATTGGCAGATAAGAACGACTGTCGCGTTCTGCACCTGCGGCATCGGGAGCTGGGCAAAGACCTCGTGCTGCATAGCCAACCTACCGCCATTGCGGCCTACGAGGTGCTGTGCAAATTCCGTTGCGATTTCCTGCCGCTTATATACGACGTGATCGCACTCGACGACGGGCAGGTCGTATTAGAGGAGTTCATCGACGGCATCACGGTCGCTGATGCGATGATTGGTGAACACTACGACTATCCCACCGCCAAAAAGGCGCTCATCGGTGTCTGCGACGCCTTGACCCTGCTCCACGAGCATCGGCTGGTGCATCGGGACGTCAAGCCCGAAAACGTGATGGTGACACCTGATGGGCGCGTCGTGCTCATCGACTTTAATGCGTCGCGGCAGATCACCTCCGCCGAGAAAGACACCGTGATTATGGGCACGTTCGGCTATATCGCGCCTGAACAGCTCGGTGTTCTGCAAAGCGACGTGCGCACCGACATCTACGCCGTCGGCGTGCTGCTCAACGTGATGCTTACCGGCAAGCACCCCAGCGAGGAGATCGTCAAAGGGCGCGCCGGACACATCGTGCGCAAATGCACCGCGGTCAACCCCGACGAGCGATACCAATCGGCACAGAAGCTGGTCGATGCATTATAAAAAACCAAGAGACACCCGAGAGGGTGTCTCTTTTTATTAGGTGGCGCTTCCCCATTCACCCGGCCCAGCCAACAGAAAAGGGACTGCTTACGCAGTCCCCTAATTGAAAATATGGGTGGAGTTGTAACCACCGAAGTTCGCTTTGCGAACTTCTATATTTGCCCTTGCGCGTCTCAACAACGCGCATTTCGCCCTCGGCGAAAACGGACAAATAGGTGCTGCTTCCCCAGCCACCCAGCCCAGCCAACAGAAAAGGGACTGCTTACGCAGTCCCCTAATTGAAAATATGGGTGGAGTTGTAACCACCGAAGTTCGCTTTGCGAACTTCTATATTTGCCCTTG
>JAFQFY010000005.1 GCA_017398485.1 Clostridia bacterium | reverse complement strand
TTTACTGCATATGGATCAAACCCTTCGCTACAGTCAGGAGCAAGAAAACTATATCATCAAGCAAAACAGCAACTATCCGTTTAGAAATATACAAATTCGTATTCTTGAAGGGAAATGGGTGGTCATATCTAAGAACAAAGCACCGGCAATTCATTTTGTCATTCACAATCCACAACTCCGAAATGCTTTGGAAAATATGACTATTCCAGTTTACGAAGAAAATATAGAAGAATAAATAGTAGCAAGCAGAAGGCACTTCAATTAGTTTGAGGTGCCTTTTGTTTATTAAAATTTAAAAACAATTGGAAATTCTACTCATAATTTCTACAAAAAGTGTGATACTAACAAAGAACAAAAACAACAACTCGACCCAAGTCCTCTAACCCCTTATGTCCAACTGGGACAAACGAAAAAAGAGGTAAAATTGGCTTAGGCGAGGTGTAATTTGAGCAAACCAACAAATCCCGAAAACCCGCATAAATACTGGGTTTTTGGCACATTTTAGAGTAGAGAAAAGGAGTAAAATATATGAAAGCAACCGGAATAGTCAGAAGAATAGACGATTTGGGAAGGGTTGTTATTCCCAAAGAGATTCGCCGCACGATGCGGATTCGTGAGGGAGACCCGTTGGAGATCTTCACCGAAAAGGACGGTGAGGTGGTGTTCAAAAAATACTCCCCCGTCGGGGAACTGTCACCGTTCGCGGTGCAATATGCCGACGTGCTGTCGCGCGCGTGCAACATGACGGTGCTCATCTGCGACCGCGACCACGTCATCGCCGCCGCCGGCGGCAACCGCAAGGATTTCTACGAACGGCGCGTTTCCGCCCAGCTCGACGAGGTGATGGAGTCGCGGCAGGTATACGTCACCCACGCCGGCGCGACCAACCGCGTGCAACCCGTCGAATCGGTCAACCGCTTTGCCTCGGTCGCCGCGCCCATCATCGCCGCCGGCGACGTCACCGGCATCGTGTGTCTGCTGCAACCCGAATCGGGCACTGTCCCCTCCGAGGGCGACGTGCGTCTCGCACAGGTCGCCGCCGCGTTCCTGGGCAAGCAGATGGAAGAATGATAAAAACCCGAGCAGACGCTACGTCTGCTCGGGTTTTTTCGGTTAATTGAGTCCCTGCGCGCCGACCTGCGCGAACAGGCGCGCAACCGCCGCGCGCAAGGGCGCGTTTTCCGCCCTCGCCAGCGCGGGATCGGCGGATAGCCGATTCGCCGCGGCGGTCTGTGCAAGCTGCATCAGCGACATATCCGCCATGAGATCCGCCATGTGCAGATTCGGCAGACCGTGCTGTCGGTTGCCGAAGAAATCGCCCGGTCCGCGCAGCTTAAGATCCTCGTCTGCGATGCGAAAGCCGTCGGTGGTCGCACACATCACCTGCAAGCGACGGCGCGTTTCCTCGCCGCCGTGGTCCGAGATGAGCACGCAGGTCGACGGATACCGACCGCGCCCGATACGGCCGCGCAGCTGGTGCAGTTGAGCAAGCCCGAAGCGCTCGGCGTTCTCCACCACGAGAATGACCGCGTTCGGCACGTCCACACCGACCTCAATGACGGTGGTGGACACGAGCAGTTGTATCTCCCCGGCGGCAAACGCCTCCATGACCGCTTCCTTTTCGCTCGGCTTCATACGCCCGTGCAACAGGCCGAGGCGGTAGCCCTTGAACGGGCCCGATCGCAACCGCTCAAACAGTTCGGTCGCGGCGGTCAGCTCGCTCGGCTCTTCTCCCTCCTCGACCAATGGACAGACGATATAGCCCTGCCGCCCCTCGTCGAGATGCTGACGCACGTACCCGTAGGCACGCGCACGAATATCCGGGGTGATGGCATAGGTCTTGATCGGTTGACGCCCCGGCGGCAGTTCATCGAGCACCGACACGTCCAGGTCGCCGTACATGATCAGCGCAAGAGTGCGCGGAATCGGGGTCGCAGACATGACCAGCATATGCGGATTCACGCCCTTGGCGGCAAGTGCCGCGCGTTGTCCGACACCGAAGCGATGCTGTTCGTCGGTGATGACAAGCCCCAGCCGCGCAAAATGTACGTGCTCTCCGATGAGCGCGTGAGTGCCGACGAGCAGGTCGATCTCCCCGACGGCAAGGGCTTCGAGCAGTCGCGCGCGCTTGGCGGCGGTGACCGAGCCGGTGAGCAACCCGATACGCACGCGGTCACCGAGCAGTTTTTGCAACGTTTCGGCGTGCTGCTGTGCCAGAATTTCGGTCGGCGCCATCATCGCCGCTTGCCAGCCGTTACGAACAACGGTATACGCCACACCGGCGGCGACGGCGGTCTTACCGCTGCCGACGTCGCCCTGCACCAAGCGCGACATCGGGCGCTCGGCGGCGAAATCGCGCACGCACTCGGCAATGGTGCGTCGCTGTGCGCCGGTGAGTGTAAAGGGAAGCGAAGCGGTGTAATCGGCGGTATAATCGGTCGTGATACGCGCACCGGCAACGCCGCGTGCGCGGTTTTTGATGCGCAAAAGCCCGAGCTGTAACAAAAACAACTCCTCAAACACCAAGCGGCGCCGCGCCTCCTGCAACGCCTGCGTGTTCGACGGCGCGTGTACCGTCTGCCACGCAGTAAGCTGATCGCACAACTGCATTTGCCGCCGCAGATCCGCGGGCAGGCAATCGGGCGGCGGATTTTTCTCCACCGCTTCAAGCGCCTGACGGACGTTCGTTTCGATCATGCGGCTGGTGAGTCCCTCCGTCTGCCGATAGATCGGGCGAATGCGTTCACCCACGTCTGCCGCCTCAACAAGCGGCGAGGACATCTCATAATGCCGCCCGTTGCGCGTGACGGTGCCGTACAGCAATATCTCCATATCACGCCGCACCTTTGCCGCGGCAAAGCGGTTGTTGAACAACGTCACCTGTACCGTGTCGCGCCCGTCGGTAACGCGGAAGCGATACAGCGTCATGCCCTTACGCACGCGGTATTCACTCGGCGCGGCGACCACCCAGCCCTTGACGCAGCAAGGCTCGTTCGGCATCGCCAGATGCAACGGGGTCGTCTGCGACCAGTCCTCGTACGCGCGCGGATAGTGCCGCAGCAGATCCCCGACCGTGACAATATCCAACTTCTTATACAACGCGGCGCGCTTATCCCCCACGCCTTTGAGTTCCCGAATCGAACCGTCAAGCAGCATACGGCACCTCCTCTCGTTTTCTTTATTATACCGCACTTTTGTATCGGTTGCAAGAAAAAGCGGACGCATCGGTCGATGCGTCCGCCAAAATGCTTATTCGCCCATCGTATAGTTGGGAGCTTCCTTGGTGATGTGGATGTCGTGGGGATGGCTTTCCTTCAGGCCGGCGCCGGTGATGCGCACGAACTGGCCCTTCTCCTGCAACTCGGCAATCGTCGCACAGCCGCAGTAACCCATACCGGCACGCAGACCACCCATGAGCTGATACACGGTATCGCTGAGCGGTCCCTTGTAGGGCACGCGGCCCTCAACGCCTTCGGGAACAAGCTTCTTGTTATCCTGCTGGAAGTAACGGTCCTTCGAGCCCTTCGCCATCGCGCCGAGACTGCCCATGCCGCGATAGACCTTGAACTGGCGACCCTGATACAGCTCGGTGTCGCCGGGGGACTCCTCACAACCGGCCACCAGCGAGCCGACCATCACGACGTTCGCGCCGGCGGCGAGCGCCTTGACGACGTCGCCCGACAGCTTAATGCCGCCGTCAGCGATGATCGGGATGCCGTACTTGGACGCCGCGCAAGCCGCGTCGTAGATCGCGGTGATCTGCGGCACGCCGATACCGGCGACCACGCGGGTCGTGCAGATCGAGCCGGGGCCGATACCGATCTTGACCGCGTCTGCACCGGCGGCGATAAGCGCCTCGGTGGCCGCGGCGGTCGCGACGTTACCGGCGATAACCGACACGTTCGGGAATGCGGTCTTGACCTTCTCAACCGCCTTAATGATGCCGGTGGAGTGGCCGTGCGCGGAGTCGAGCACCAGCACGTCTGCCTGTGCCTCGACCAACGCCGCGGCACGATCCAGTACGTCAGCGGTCGCACCGATCGCCGCCGCGCACAACAGACGGCCGCGCGCGTCACGCGCCGAGTTCGGATACTTGACCGATTTTTCGATATCCTTGATGGTGATCAGACCGCGCAGCATACCGGCGTCGTCCACCAGCGGCAACTTCTCAATGCGGTAACGGGAGAGGATCTCCTTGGCCTGTTCGAGCGTGGTGCCGACCGGACCGGTGACGAGGTTGTCCTTGGTCATCACGTCGCCGATACGGCGAGAGAAATCGGTGATGAAACGCATATCACGGTTGGTGATGATACCCACCAGCTTGCCGTCCACGCAGATCGGCACGCCGGAGATGCGGTATTTGCCCATGAGGGCGTCTGCGTCCGCCACGGTATGCTCGGGAGTCAGCGAGAAGGGGTTGACGATGACGCCGTTCTCCGAACGCTTGACCATGTCCACCTGATCCGCCTGCGCCTCGATCGACATATTCTTATGAATAACACCGATACCGCCCTCACGCGCGATAGCGATCGCCATCTGCGCCTCGGTGACCGTATCCATGGCGGCGGTCATCAGAGGGGTGTTGAGCGTGACGTTCTTGGTCAACTGCGTGCGCACGCAGACGTCCGCCGGAAGCACGTCCGACGCCGCCGGAATAAGCAGCACGTCGTCGAAGGTCAAGCCTTCCTTTAAGAATTTTTCTGACGCGTTTACATTAACCATGGCGTTTTCCTCCTCGATATAATAAAAATGTGTATTTCTTTGTATTTTACCACGAACTTCGTCGTCTTTCAAGACCTAAATGCAAAATTTCCAAAGAAAAACAGTGCTGCCGTCGGCAGCACTGTTCGATTAAAAGCTCTTAGTGTATTTCTTGCCCATAAACTTCGCCGCGAGGAACGCCGTGCCCTTGACAAACCAGTTGACCTTCTGGGTGTGCACCAACGGCAGAGTAACGCAATCGAGCGGATTCTGTTCCAGCCACACGTCGAGCAGCAACTCGCTCACGCGACCGAAAAAGCGCGCGTGAAAGGGCGTATACTGACTCGCATCGACCCGCTTTTCCAGTTCAAAAAGGATGTCGAACAGCCAGGTGCAATACGCATCGAAATGGTCACGGCGCAGGATCATCATGTTGAACATATGCGCGCTCGAACGCGTTTTGAGGCGATCGAAAGACGGCACGTAGGTCGGATATTTCTCCTGCAAGATCGCGCGCGTCACGTCCAACGGCTCAATGTAGCAGGTATGCTTATAGTGGGAATAGAGATTCTCGATGACGTAACGGCGCGGCGCGGGCAGAATGCCGTCGCGGCCTTGCAACAGCTGCTCCGCCTGCGCGGCGGTGAGCACGCTGTCGATCGAACGGCGGTTACGCGCGTCGGGCGCGGCGAAATAACGGCGATAGTGGACCAGACCGACGTAGTCGTCGGGCAGATTCTTCCACGCCCAATACAGACCCGTCAGCTCACAGAAGGTGCTGTTCTTCTCCGAAATGTTGTCGCCGGTGTTGTCTCCGACGTACGGCAACGGAGATTTCCCCTCGGCACCGACGTGCACCGGCAGATACAACGGATCCGTCGGCATATCGCTCGGTACGTGGGTCGCCACGATCACCTTTACGCTCATTCAATCGTCCTTTCCGCCAAGTCCAAGGCGGCTTCGACCACCTTATCCATGTCGTAATACTTGTAGTGGCCCAAGCGACCACCGAAAATCACGGTTTCCTCCTTGTCCGCGAGGGCACGGTAGCGCGCATACAGCGCTTGGTTCTTCTCGTCGTTGACAGGATAGTAGGGACGCATCCCCCGTTTCCAGTCGGACGGATATTCCTTGGTGATGACCGTCTTTTCCTGCTGACCGAAGTTAAAATGCTTGTGCTCGATCAAACGGGTATACGGCGTCTCACTGTCGGTATAGTTGACCACCGCGACGCCCTGATAGTTGGGAATATCCAGCACCTCGCTCTCAAAGCGCAGACTGCGATATTCCAGCTCGCCGTAGCAAAAGTCGTAATATTCGTCGATACAGCCGGTGTACAGCACCGTATCCGCCAGACCCGACAATTCCTCGCGGTGTTCGAGATAATCCATCCCCAACCACACCGTCGCGCCGTCCAGCAGACGCTCGACGAGCTTGGTATAGCCATCGACAGGGATGCCCTGATAGCGGTCGTTAAAATAATTGTTGTCAAAGGTGTAGCGCACGGGCAAACGCTTAATGATAAAGCTCGGCAGCTCGCGGCAGGGACGACCCCACTGCTTTTCGGTGTAGCCCTTGACCAGCTTTTCGTAAATGTCGGTGCCGACGAGCGAGATCGCCTGCTCCTCCAAATTCTGCGGTTCTCCCTCGATGGCCGCGCGCTGTCGCGCGATGACCGCCTGCGCCTGCGCCGGCGTGGTCACGCCCCACATCGCATAAAAGGTATGCATATTAAACGGGAGATTATACAATTCGCCTTTATAATTGGCGATCGGGGTGTTGATATAGTGATTAAACTCCGCAAAGCGTTGCACGTAGTCCCACACCGCCTTGTTGGAGGTGTGGAAAATATGGGCACCGTATTTATGCACCTCGATGCCTTCGATCTCCTGCGTGTAGATGTTGCCGGCAATATGCTGGCTCTTATCCACGACAAGGCAGGTCTTGCCGGCGTCCATCGCCTGTCGCGCAAACACCGCGCCGAACAAACCGGCACCGACGATCAAATAATCGTATCGCATAGCGGCAACTCCTTTCGTTAAGATCAGCCGGCGCCGTCACCCGACAGCACGGCAGGAATCGTTTTGAAAATGATCTTGATGTCCGTCCACAAGCTGCGCTCGCGGATGTATTTGAGGTCGAGCTCCACCCATTCCTCAAAGCTGATGTTATTGCGTCCGCTGCACTGCCAGTAGCAGGTCAGACCCTGCTTGACCAGCAGGCGCTGACGCTGATAGTCGGTATACTGCGCCACCTCGCGTTCCAGCGGCGGACGCGGGCCGACGATGGTCATGTCACCGCGGAAAATGTTGAACAGCTGGGGCAGTTCGTCGATGCTGGTGCGGCGGATAAACCGACCGACCTTGGTGATGCGCGGATCGTTCTTGATCTTGAACGCCGGACCGTCCATCTCGTTGAGGGCGGCGAGCTTGGCGAGCATCTCGGGCGAGTCGGCGTCGACGCACATGCTACGGAATTTGTAGATACGGAACAACTTGCCATCCTTGCCGACGCGTACCTGCTTAAAGAACGCAGGACCGCCGTCGCTTCGCACGAGCAGGGCAACGACCAGCATCAGCGGCGACAGCACCACGATCGCCAGACCGGAGCACAGAATATCCATAACGCGTTTACAGAATTCGTAAAACGGCTTTTTCTTCAAAGTCATAGAGATACCTCTCTTTTTCGTATCCTTTGCGTGTAAGAGTTACTGTGCCGAGGAGGTGTCGTCCTCGCTCTCGGCAGGCTCGTAGATGAAATCGTACAGCACGTCGGCAGCGACCTGCATATCGAAGCGCCACACCCAGCCGTGGCTGCCGTAGCTGCCGCCGATGGCCTTGCACTCCTTCGAGGGCAGAGTAAACTGCTCAAACGTCGGGGAGGCGCCGATCGTCCATGTCGCCATTTCGATCAGTTCAGTGTTTGTCAACGTGGTGTGACATATGCTCAAAATACGGTTCGCAAGTGAGGGATACTTGGTTACGGGCGTATCCTTGACCTGCGCAAACATTGCCTCGAGCACTTCTTTCTGACGGTTGCCGCGGTCAATGTCCGATCCCGTGTAGCGGTTGCGCGAATAGGCAAGCGCCTGCACGCCGTTGAGACGTACGTAGCCGCTCGTCGCGTTCTGATAATCGAAGCCGAGCTTACGCAATTCGGGACCGTAGTAGTTGTTCATCACGTTGAGCTCCGCCGCGTCGACGTCGATCATCACGCCGCCGATATAGTCAATGATCTCGGCAAACTCAAAGAAATTGAGATAGGCGTAGTCGGTAATATTCAGACCGAAGTTCTGGTTGAGCGTCTTGACGGCGAGCTTGGCGCCGCCCCAGCTGAACGCGTGGGTGATCTTGCTCTGTCCGTGACCCTCGATGGGCACGAGCGAGTCGCGCGCGATGCTGGTGAGCTTGATCTTGTTATGGGCGCGGTCGATGGACAGGATGATGATCGCATCGGAACGGCCGTTGTCATCGTTCGAACGCGTATCCAAGCCGAAGAGCGCAATGTTCTGCACGTCATCGGGCAGCTCGCTGTTGACGCCGATCTCACCCGCGCTGAGTTCGTCCTCGCGGTTGATATTGCCGAGCATGGAGCTGAATATCACCACCGCCGTAATGATCAGCGCAAGCAACACGGCGCCGACGCCGATGAGTACACCGACAAGCCACTTCTTGCCTTTTTTGGCCTTTTTGGTTCCCTTGGCGCCGAGCTGCACCATCTTCGGCTCGTCGGCATCCTGCTTTTTGTTCGTTTTCTTCTCTGCCGGCTTTGCGTCCTGCGAAGCGCCGCACCACGGGCAGACGGGCTGATCTTTGCGCAGCTTTCGACCGCAATTATAGCAATTCACGTCCGGATCCCTCCATTTAGATCAAATTCAATACGACGTATATTCCTTACTAATTTTCCGCAACGGGTGAAAAATACTCGAATTCTTATAAACAGGCATAAAATGACATTTTACTGTTGGATTATAGCACACAAGGGGTCAGTTGGCAATCCTTTTTTCCGTTAGTTACAAAACTGTAACCAATTATACATATATTATTAAAAAACGGCGGTCGCTTGGCGACCGCCGTTTTGCTATTCGGTTGGCATGGTAATATCCACTGCGTTAAACAAATTCCACGGGTATACATCGGGCGGCGGACAGCTCTCATCCACCATCCTGCCGGTCGTCGGGTGACGAAACGCCAGGTGATACGACCAAAGTCCAAGCCCTTTCAAGCGTTCATCCGCCGCGCCGCCGTATTTCTCGTCTCCGAGCAGCGGCAGCCGCCGCGAGGAAAACTGCACGCGGATCTGGTGGGTACGTCCTGTGTGCAGGCGCACCTTGACGAGCGATAGCGTGCGGTCGCCGTCGGTAACGCTCGCGAGCGTGCGATAGGACAGCGACGCGTCCTTCGCGCCACGCGTGTTCGGCGCGACGACGCGAGATTTGCACCGCGCGGTGTCTTTGAGCAGCCAGTCCTCCCACGTCCCCTGCGACTGCGGCGGCACGCCGCACACCACCGCGAGATATTCCTTGACAATGCGGTGAGACGCCATCTGTTTATACAGACCGGGGGTGACCTTGCTGCTCTTGGAATACACCATCACGCCGCCGACGGGCTGGTCGAGGCGGTGGATAATGTCGATGCGGTACGCGCGCGTCTGCTTTTTAAGCAGATCGGGCATATTGCGCCGCTTGCCCGGCTCGGGCGCGGACAGCACCCCGACGGGCTTGACGCACACGATAAGCGATTTATCTTCAAATAACACGTCGAGCATAACCACCCTCCTCTCGTTTTTTTATTGTAGCACAACCTCCGACGGTACGCAAGGCATATTCGCACACAGAGGCGGCATACTAAACACTTGACACACCGATTTTTTTGTGCTATTGTAACTATGATAAAAACGGTGACGGAGAGAAGTACCGCAGAGAAAGCACCTTCAGCGAGTCGGGGACGGTGTAAGCCCGACGGACAGCGCCTGCGCGAATAACACTCCCGAGTTGCAACCTGAACCCCGTCGGGCAGTAGGTGCGCCGTGCGTTCGCGTTAAGAACTATGCTTTGTCAGAAGCAAAAGCGGTCGGCGGATACCGTCGGCAATTTAGGTGGCACCGCGAGCAGTCAGCTGTTCGTCCTAAACGATAGGACGAATGGCTTTTTTATTTGTCCTAAACCAAGAAAAAGGAGAAGGAGCATCATGAAACACATCGACATTCAAGTACTGCGCACCGACGCGGCATACATCGGCAAGGAGGTCGTCGTTTGCGGCTGGGTGCGCACCTCGCGCGACTCCAAAAACGTCGCGTTTCTCGAGCTCAACGACGGCACCTCGCTCAAACACCTGCAGATCGTGCTGGACAAGGAGATTCTCCCCGAGGTGAGCGCGTTTATGCCCATCGGCACCTCGCTGAAGGTCGAGGGAACGCTGGTCGCGAGCGAACGCAACGGCGTCGAGGTCAACGCCAAGGCGGTGACGGTGCTCGGCACCTGCCCCGGCGAATATCCCCTGCAGAAAAAGCGTCACACGCTGGAATTCCTGCGCACCATCCCCCATCTGCGCGTGCGCACCAACACCTTTAACGCGATCTTCCGCGTGCGCAGCGTGATGGCCAACGCCATTCACCGCTATTTCCGCGAGCGCGGCTACGTCTACGTCAACACGCCCCTCATCACCGCAAGCGACTGCGAGGGTGCCGGTGAAATGTTCAAAGTCACCACCATCGGCTATTCCGAGGACTACAAGTCTGCCGAGGAATACTACGCCGACGATTTCTTCGGTCAGCGCGCAGGGCTCAGCGTGTCGGGCCAGTTGGAGGGCGAGATGGCGGCGATGGCGTTCGGCAAGATCTACACCTTTGGCCCGTCCTTCCGCGCGGAAAACAGCAATACCCCCCGTCACGTGGCGGAATTCTGGCACGTTGAGCCCGAGGTGGCGTTCGCCGAGCTCGGCGATATCATCGAGATCGCCGAGGAAATGATCAAATACATCATCTCCGCCGCGATGGAGGAGTGTCCCGAGGAACTGGAATTCTTTGAGAAATTCTTCGAGCCCGGTCTGCGCGACAAGCTCAAGAGCGTGGTGGAGAACGACTTTAAGGTGCTCGACTACACCGAAGCAATCGCCATCCTCGAAAAGGCCGATGCCGACTTCAAGTATCCCGTCAGCTGGGGCTGTGACCTGCAGACCGAGCACGAGCGCTATATCACCGAGCAGGTGTTTAAGAAGCCCGTCTTCGTCACCAACTACCCGAAGGATATCAAGTCCTTCTATATGAAACAAAACCCCGACGGCAAGACGGTCGCCGCGACCGACCTGCTCGTGCCGGGCGTCGGTGAGATCATCGGCTGCTCCGAGCGCGAGGCGGATCTCGACAAGCTGCTCGCCGCCATGAACGAGCGCGGCATGAACCTCGAGGACTACGCCGACTACCTCGATCTGCGCCGCTTCGGCTCGGTGCCCCATTCCGGCTTCGGTCTGGGCTTCGAGCGTATCATCATGTACGTCACCGGCACCGCCAACATCCGCGACGTCCAGCTCTTCCCCCGCACCGTCGGCGGCATCCGATAACAACGACTCCAAAGGAGTGCATTTTCTATGATCACCTGTCAATTCGTGGACGGCTATGCGCCGACCCTCACCCTGCGCGAGACCCAGCGCGCCATCAAGCTCGTCAAGGACACCTTTCAGAAAAAGCTGGCCGCGGCGCTCAATCTGGAACGCGTGACGGCGCCCGTGCTGGTCACCGCCGCGTCGGGCATCAACGATGATTTAAGCGGTGTCGAGCGCAAGGTGGATTTCACCATCAAAAGCATGGACGAGGCGCACGCCGAGGTGGTGCAGTCACTCGCCAAATGGAAGCGCGTCGCGCTCGGTCGCTACGGCTTCGGCGCCGGTGAAGGCATCTACACCGATATGAACGCCATCCGCCGCGACGATAAGATGGATAACACCCACTCGATCTTCGTCGACCAATGGGACTGGGAAAAGGTCATCACCGCCGAGGACCGCACCGTCGCCTATCTCAAAGAGACGGTGCGAGGCATTGCCAAAGCGGTCGCAGACACCAACCGCGCGCTCAAAGAGCAGTTTCCGCAGCTCACCGCTGACCTGCGCGAGGAGGTATTCTTCATCACCGCACAGCAGCTCGAGGACCTCTATCCCGACATGGACGACAAACAGCGCGAGGATGCGATCACCAAGGAGCATCGCACGGTGTTTATTATGGGCATCGGCGACAAACTGACGAGCGGCAAGCCGCACGACAGCCGTGCGCCCGATTACGACGACTGGACCCTCAACGGCGACCTGCTCCTCTGGAACGACGTGCTCGGCCACGCGTTGGAGATCAGCTCCATGGGCATCCGCGTCGACGCGGCGGCGCTCGCGCGCCAGCTCGAAGCGGCAAACGCCACCGACCGTATGCGGTTCCCATATCATCAAGGGGTCGCCGACGGCACCCTGCCGCTGACCATCGGCGGCGGCATCGGCCAGTCGCGTCTGTGCATGCTCATGCTGCAAAAAGCACACGTGGGCGAGGTGCAGGTGTCGGTTTGGTCGGACGACATGATCAACGCTTGCAAAGAACATAATATCCCCTTGCTGTAACGCACGACACCGAACGGGAATTTTCTCGTTCGGTGTTTTTTTACAAAAATCGCATACGCGGCGAGGAAATGTTTTACTTGCGAAGTTGACAAGCGCCGTGTTATACTGTTATATGGGAAAATTCGGAACGATCCAGGCGTATATCGCCTATTACATAGACCGCCCGTACGATAGCCTTGTAAGAGAAAAGGAGAAAAACTATGACTATCGCCAACATTGTCGCCCTGCTCGGCGGCCTCGCACTGTTCCTGTACGGTATGCAGATGATGAGCACCGGCCTGGAAGCCGCGGCAGGCAACCGCATGAAGAACATTCTCGAAAAATTGACCTCCAACCGATTTCTCGGCGTGCTGGTCGGTGCGGCGATCACCGCCGTCATCCAGTCCTCCTCCGCCACCACCGTCATGGTGGTCGGCTTCGTCAACTCCGGCATGATGAAACTGCGCCAGGCGGTATGGATCATCATGGGTGCCAACATCGGTACCACCATCACCGCCCAGCTCATCACCTTGGATATTGATCTGATCGCGCCGGTCATCGCGTTTATCGGCGTGGCGTTTATCGTGTTCCTCAACAAACCCGCCCTGCACAACTACGGCGCGATCATCGGCGGCTTCGGAATCCTGTTCATCGGCATGGAAATGATGAGCACCGCCATGGCGCCCCTGCGCGAGGTGCCGGAGTTCGTCAACCTCATGACCCGCTTCAGCAATCCCGTGCTCGGCATTCTCGTCGGCGCGCTGTTCACCGCCGTCATTCAGTCCTCCTCTGCCTCGGTCGGTATCCTGCAAGCACTTGCCGCCGAGGGACTCATCGGACTCGGCGGTGCGGTGTTCGTGCTGTTTGGACAGAACATCGGCACCTGCATCACCGCGGTGCTCGCCTCCATCGGCACCAACCGCAGTGCCAAGCGCACCACCGTCATCCATCTGCTGTTTAACCTGATCGGCACCGTCGTATTCACTGCCGTGATTCTGCTCGTGCCGTCGTTCGTGTCCCTCATCGAAAGCTGGACACCCGGTAACGTCTCCTCCCAGATCGCCAACATGCACACACTGTTTAACATCGCCTCCACTCTGTTGCTGTTGCCGTTCGGCGGCCTGCTCGCCAAACTCGCCACCATCATTCTGCCGGAGCGCGACGACGAACAGCCGGACACGCAAAAACTGCTCTACCTCAAGCCCATCAGCTCCCGTCAGCAGGAATACCACGTCGGTACGACCGCCATCGTTTGCAACGACGTGCGTCTGGAGCTTGAGCGCATGGCGACCATGGTCAAGGAAAACATCTCGCTGTGCTTTGACTCGGTCTTGACCCTCAACGGCGACAGCATGACCGAGATCGAGCGCAACGAGGAATATATCGACTATCTCAACAAGGAAATCTGCAAATATATTTCCCACCATCTGTCGCTGAGCAATAACGGACAGGATTCGGCGCGTCTGACCGCGTATTTTAAGATCGCCGGCAACCTCGAACGCGTCGGCGACCACGCCGTCAACATCGGCGAATACACCGCCCTGTTCAAATCCAAGCAGATCTCGCTCTCCGGCAAGGCGAACGCCGAGGTGGAAGAGATGAAGGCCGCGTGCGAAACAGCGCTCGACTATGTCCAAAACCTCGACTACGGCACGACCGATCACCTCGTCGAGACCGGCAAGCTCGAACAGCGCATGGATGACATGACGCGCGAATACCGCCGCAATCAGATCGCGCGCATGCAGGCGGGCGACTGCTCGGGCGAGGCGTGCATTCTGTATTCGGAAATGCTCACCGACTTCGAGCGTATCGGTGACCATATCCTCAATATCGCCGAAGCGCTGGCGTAATATATCGGCTCTCAGCCGTGACCACCCTTGTGGTCACGGCTTTTTTGTATAGACAAGCCCTCACCCTTCGACATCGACGAACATATGTTGATATTAAAGGAGGTGAGTTGTATGTCCATGTTCTGTTGTGATCGCAATAACACCTGCGTCGCACTGTCGGTCGTGGCGAGCCTCGTCATCGGTATCGTCACGGCGTTCTTGCAGCTGACCGCCGCCATCACGGTGACGCCGGCGTTCCTGTGGGTGGTGCTCGGCGTGGCGATCGTATATCTGGCAGTGATCCTGCTCGCCGTCGCGCTGTCGCGCGGCACGTGTGCGGCACGGTGTCTGTGCCCGATACTGACCGCTCTGCTTGCCGGCATTTTAGGCAGTGCCCTGCTGTCGGTGGTGCTTCTGGCGATCACTTTCCCTGCCACGAGCGTGTTCGGCGCGATCGTCGTCGGTGCCCTGCTTCTGTTTTTCTCCTTGATCGTGACCGCCACCGCTTGCCTCGTGCGCTGTTTAGCCGCCTGCTCCGACTGATCGGGCAAGCAACAAGGCGACCGCAACTTCGTTGCGGTCGCCTTTGCTTTTTCCTTAAAATTAGGGTGTTGCTTTTTGTGGATTTATGGTATAATGAGGGTGTCAAATTACACGGAGGTATCTCTATGACTATGACCATGCTCCATGCAATTATCCTGTTCGCCGTCGCCTACGTGCTGATGCTACTGTTCAGCAAATGGCGTCCCTACATCGCACTCGGCTGTGCGGTGCTGTTCATCGTCAGCGGCATGCTGCCGCTGACGCAGATCTTCTCCTCCATCGACTTTAACGTATTGCTGATGATCGCCGGCACGATGGGTCTGGTGCAGCTGTTCATCGACAGTAAGATGCCGGCGCTGCTGGCAGACCTCGTCATGGAAAAGGTGAAGAGCGTCCAGATGGCCGCGGTGGCGCTGGCGCTGTTTGCCGGCATCATCTCCGCCTTCGTCGACAACGTCGCCACCGTGCTGATGGTCGCACCCGTCGCCCTGGAGATCTGCAAAAAGCTCAAAACCAACCCTGTGCCGTTCATCATCGCCATCGCCGTGTCCTCCAACCTGCAAGGCGCAGCGACACTTGTCGGCGATACCACCGCGATCATGCTCGGCTCGTACGCCGACATGAGCTTCCTCGACTTCTTCTGGTATAAGGGCCGTCCCGGTATTTTCTTTGCCGTTGAGCTCGGCGCCGTGGTATCGGCGCTCATCCTCGCGTGGCTGTTCCGCCGTGAGAAGAGTCCCATCCCCAAGCAGGCACAGCGCACGGTCGTGACCGACCTTGTACCCTCATGGTTGTTGGTCGGCTGCATCGCGCTGCTCATCGTCGCCTCGTTTATTCCGAACAAGCCCGACGTTACCAACGGTCTGATCTGCGTGGCGCTGTTCGCCGTCGGTCTGGTGTATAACGTTATCAAAAATAAAAACGGCGACGCGGTGCTGGGACCGATCAAGGCCATTGACTTTGAGACCATCGGTCTGCTGCTCGGTCTGTTCCTCATGATCGGCGGCATCAGCCACATGGGCGTCATTCAAGCGGCGGCTGACCTGCTCAAACAGCTCGGAGGCGGCAACGTGTTCGTGCTGTACACCGTCATCGTATGGGCGTCGGTGCTGATCTCCGCCTTCATCGACAATATCCCCTATGTCGCCACCATGCTGCCGGTCGTGACAGGTCTCGCCGCCGCGTTGGATATGGATCCGACCGTATTGTATTTCGGTCTACTGTCGGGCGCGACCCTCGGCGGCAACATCACCCCCATCGGCGCCTCTGCCAACATCACAGGCATCGGCATCCTGCGCAAAGAAGGCTATACCGTCAAGAACAGCGACTTCTTCAAGATCGGTATCCCATTCACACTCGGTGCGATCGTACCGGCATATATCTACCTGTGGCTCATGTATGGTATTTAATCGCAGAAAAATTGTAAATTTGCATTGATTTCTTGCATGTCTCGCGCTATAATAAACAGGAACAATATGGAAAGCGAGGAATTCATCTATGTCCAGCTACGTCGTCAAAAAAACGCCCGGTGATACCGCGTGGTTCCGTCACGACCGTTTCGGCATGTTTATCCACTTCGGCCTGTATTCTCTGCCGGCACGATGGGAGTGGATGCAGAGCTATGAGTTCACCAAAAAAGAGGACTACCAAAAGTACTTCGATAACTTTAATCCCGACCTGTTCGACGCCAAGGAATGGGCGCGTCAGGCGAAGGCGGCCGGCATGAAATACGCCGTGCTCACCACCAAGCACCACGAGGGCTTTTGTCTGTTCGATTCAAAATATACCGATTTCAAGTCCACCAACACACCGTTCGGCCGCGATATCGTGCGCGAATTTGTGGACGCGTTCCGCGCCGAGGGTATCCGTATCGGTCTCTACTATTCCTTGCTCGACTGGAATCACGACGACTATCCCATCGATCGCGTGCACCCGCGTCGCACGGACGAGGACGCCGAACAGCAGGATAAAGGGCGCGACATGACCAAGTATGCGCAGTATATGCGCGACCAGGTCACCGAGTTGCTGACCAACTACGGTAAGATCGATATTCTGTGGCTGGATTTCTCCTACACCAGACCGGACTTTGAGAAAAAGTTCCACAAACCCTGGATGCAGTTCGACGGTTTGAGAGGCAAGGAGCAGTGGGAATCCGATAAGCTTATCGCTCTTATCCGTTCTCTGCAGCCGAACATCATCATCAATAACCGCGCCGATGTCAAGCAGGACCTCTGGACACCCGAGCAGTTCCAGCCCACCGAATGGGTGCATGACTCGGACGATAACGAGCTGGTCCCTTGGGAGGCCTGCCACACCTTCTCCGGCTCGTGGGGCTATTTCCGCGATGAGATGACCTGGAAATCCGACAAGATGCTCATCGACATGCTGGTCAATACCGTGGCGCTGGGCGGCAACCTCATCATGAACGTCGGCCCGACCGGTCGCGGCTACTTCGACTATCGCGCCGAAAACGCGCTCAAAGCTTACGCTGACTGGATGAAGTACAATTCCCGTTCGATCTACGGTTGTACAATGGCAGAGCCTGAATTTAAGGCGCCGGAGGGCACCAAGATCACCCAGAGCGAGGACGGCAAGCGCCTATACATCCATCTGCAAACATACCCCTTCGGCAAGATCGCTATGGACGGCTTGCACGGCAAGGTGGCATACGCTCAGTTCTTGCATGATGCCAGCGTCATCGAGTTTAAGGAAAGCTACACCGTCATGGATAACGGCGTGAACAAGGAGATGACGGATAAAACCTTCTTCTCGCTTCCCACCGTTGCCCCGAAGATGATCTCCCCCGTCATCGAAGTGTTCCTGAAATAAGAGGAGGCTCACCATGATCACCATCACGTCGCCCGAAAACGGCGCAAAATTCAACCTTATGTCCGATATTCAGCTCGAATTTTTGGCAACCGACCGCACCAATGCGGTGGTAGAGGAGCTTGACTGGATGCACCTCGAGGTCAAGACCAACAAGGACGAGACCACGCCGCGCCGGATCCCGTTTGTGTGGGAGCCTGCCGTGAAAGGTGTCTTACAGGTGTCGAAATCGGCGGATTTCACCGATGCCCTCACCTTTGAGGGCGAGGGCGGCTGTACGGTCGACAACCTGCACGGCAACACCACCTATTTTGCGCGCGTTGTCGCCGGCGACGAGGTGTCCGACGCGATCACCTTCTCGACCGCCGACGCGTTTGCCACCTTCTTTCGCGTCGACGGCGCGCTCAACGTGCGCGACTGCGGCGGCCGCGTGACCGAGGACGGTCGGCGCATCAAGCAGGGGCTTATCTATCGCGGTTCGGAGCTCAACAGCCACCTCAACGTCACCGAGGAAGGTCTCAAAACCTTGCGCGAGGTGCTGAAGATCAAAACCGTGCTCGATCTGCGCAATCCCGAAGCCGAGGATATTCAAAATCCCTACGGCGGCGAGTACGTGCAGATCAGCTGTGCCGCCTACGGCGATTATATGCAAAAACACACGGCCAATAAAAAGTTGTTCGAATTCCTCTCGGACGAGAATAACTATCCCGTGTATTTTCACTGCTGGGGCGGTGCCGATCGCACGGGCACGCTCGCGTTCATGCTCGGCGCTCTGCTCGGCGAAAAATACGACAACCTCGTCGACGACTACGAGCTGACCTCGCTGACACGCTACGGCGGTCGCTCGCGCAACAGCAAACTCTACCACACCCTGCTCGACAAGCTCAACTGCTTTGTCGGCGATACCGTCAACGAAAAGGTCGAGTCCTTCATGCTGTACAGCGGCGTTACTCCCGAGCAGATCACGAAGATCCGCGAGATCTTCCTGCAAGACTAAACCGAATCGAAAAAAGGCGATCGCGATGCGATCGCCTTTTTTCTTTTGCCACGACGTTTTCGGCGGTCGACGCGCTTCGCGTCATGTCGACTTTTTTCGGCAAAAGTCTTGCTTTTTTGCGTGAAATATGCTATCCTTACCGTGTATAATTTTACGCTGATCTTCGGTAAAAGCCATAGTTTGAGAGGTGCCTTTTTTATGGATAAATACGTGATTTTACCCGATGTGACCTGTGATTTGTCGCAGGAGATACGCAACACTTTTGACATCACCGACTACATTCCCGGGCATATCCATTTCAGCGACGGGCGCGACTTCGCCACCACGTTGGACTGGTCGCTCATCAGCCGCGAGGATTTCTACACCGCGCTGTCCGATAAAAAGCTCGAGATCAGCACCGCGCCGGCAAGCCCCGAGGAATACTACGCGACGTTTAAGCGCTACGTCGAGCAGGGCTACGCCGTATTGAGCATGTCGATCTCGTCTAAGATCAGCTCCACCTACAACGTCGCCGCATCGGCGGCGGCACGGGTGCAGGCGGAATACCCCGACGGCAAGATCTACTGCTTTGACTCGTATAAGATGTCCGGCGCGTTCGGCCTTTTGGTGATCGGCGCCGCAAAGCTCAAACAAGAAGGCAAGAGCTTCGACGAGACAGTCGCATGGTTGGAGGAGAACAAGCACAAGGTGCACCAGATGGGTCCGATCGACGACCTCATCTTCGTGGCGCGGCGAGGACGCATCACCATGGGCAAAGCGATCATGGGCAGCTTCGCCGGTGTCAAACCGATGGGCGACTGCACGCGCGAGGGCTACGTCTCCGTCCTCGCCAAGGTCAAGGGCATCAGCAAGGCACTGGACGTGACCTGCCGCTACGTCGATCGCATGGCACGCGACGTGCAAAATCAGTGCGTGCTCATCGCGCACTCCAACCGTGCCGAATACGCCGAAAAACTGCGCGCATTGCTCGCGGAGAACACCGCCGCCAAGCAGATCTTCGTGACCGACGTATTCTCCGGCTGCGGCACGAACATCGGCCCCGGTATGGTGGGCGTCTATTTCCTCGGAGACGAGATCTCGGAGGATCTGGCGAGCGAAAAAGCGGCAATGACCGCATTGCTTAACGGGTGATAGTATGTCGAAGATAATTGATGGCATCGGCTTTAAAAACATGGTCGATTATGCCGTGCGCAATCTGAACAAACACGTCAAGCTCGTCAATCAGCTCAACGTGTTCCCCGTTCCGGACGGCGACACCGGCACCAACATGGTGACGACCATACATAAAGGCTTGCTCGCGATCGGCGAATCCATCGTGGATCTGCCGTCCGTATCCAAAAAGTTTGCGCGCTCGGTCGTGTTTGAGGCGCGCGGCAATTCCGGCGTGATCGTGTCGCAATTTCTCAAAGGCATCGCGGAGAAATTCTGCGACGTAGACACGGTGGACGGTGCGCTGTTCATCGAGGCGCTCGAAAAAGGCGTGGAATACGCCTATTCCGCCGTGGCGAAGCCCGTCGAGGGCACCATGCTCACGGTCATAAAAGACGCCACCGCTGCCGTCAAGCACGAATTTGACGGCAGCCAGAGCGTGCAAGAGATCGTCAACTCCTTCGTCGAGCACGCCAAAGTGTCGCTGGAAAACACGCCCGAACTGCTCGCCGTGCTCAAAGAGAGCGGCGTGGTGGACAGCGGCGGCGCCGGCATCGTGTATCTGTTCGAGGGCATAAAGAAATACCTCGACGGCGAGGAGCTGGACAACTTCGATTCCAAAGCGGAAACGGCACAGATCGACTACGACGCGTTCGACCGCAACAGCCTGTTTACCTACGGCTATTGCACCGAACTGCTGTTGCAGCTTCTCAACGGCAAGGAGCGCTTCGACTATGCGACGTTCAGGGACGCGCTCGCCTCGCTCGGTGACTCGCTGGTCGTCTCGGCGGAGAACGACAAGGTGCGCGTGCACGTGCATACGCGTTCGCCCGAAGAGGTGTTCGCCCTGTGCCATCGCTACGGCGAGTTTTTGACCAGCAAGATCGAGAACATGACCGTCCAGCACACCGAGCAGAGAAAGCGCATCCTCTGCTCGCCCGTCAAGAACAACGGTGCCTTCGCCGTCGTGGCGGTCGCCTACGATCAAACCGTCCAGCAACTGTTTGCAGACATGGGCGCAGACGTGGTCATCTGCTGTGACGAAAACGTGTCCACCAAGGATTATATCGAGGCGTTCGAAAGCTGTGAATGCGACAACATCTTCGTCTTCCCCAACAGCTCCGACGCCATTCTCTCCGCCATGCAGGCGAAAAAACTGTATCAAAAGGCCAAGGTCACGGTGCTCAACAGCCGTACCATCGCAGAATGCTATGCCGCCCTGCCGACCATCGCGTTTGAGGAGACCGATATCGAAAAGGCGGCGGATTCCATCACCGAGGCGATCAACAATCTGTACGTCGCCTCCATCGCCAAGCGTAAGACCTCCCTGCGCTATGCCGGCAAGGACATCTCACACAACGAATACTATTCCTTCTCGGGCAAAGAGCTCATCGCCATCGGCAAAAAGCTGGAGGATACGGCGGTGCAGACGATCGAAAAGATCGTCAAACAGCACGGTAAGGAGATCGTCACCGTTTTTTCTCAACCGTCCGTCAGCGAGGACACCGTCAACGCCATCATCGACGCGGCAAAGCAATGCGGCGTGTTTGCGGAATTCTTCTCGGTTCGCGCAGACAGTTTGCCGGGTCTGATGACCATTTCGTTCGAATGATTTTCAAGAGGGGTGTATCATGAAAAAACTGACCACGAAGAAAAGCATCATCCTGTACGGATGCTCCGGTCTGGGCATCAACATGCTCAATATGATCGTCGGCTCGTACCTGTGCAGCGCGCTGCTCGTCGGCGGCTTCATCGACCACGTCGAGCACTGGACCTATCTCAACCGCGATCTCGTCATCGCCGCCGTCTGGGCGACGCTCATTGTCATCGCCAAGATCGTCGACGGCCTTATCGACCTGCCTTTGTCCCACTTTGTGGACAACCTCAACTCCAAATGGGGTAAGCGCAAGACCGCCATCGTCATCGGCTGGATCCCGACGGTGATCTCGTACGTGCTGTTCCTTGTGCCGCTCGAGCCGACCGCCGGCATTCTCAACACCGTCTGGTTCGGCTTGCTGCTGATGCTGTTCTACACCTCGTACACGTTGACCATGATCACCTACTACGCTACCTTCTCCGAGGTCACCGACCAGCACGGCATCGTGCTGCTCTCCAACACCAAGTCGGTATGCGACGTGGTGTATTTCAGCCTCAGCTTTGCGCTGGTGCCGGTGTTCGTCAATATGGGCATCAACATTCGCTTTGTCGCGCTCATGTTCCTGCCGCTGACGCTGACCATGCTCATCCCGATGTTCCTGCTCAAAGAGGACGGCGCCGCAGAGGAAAAAACAACCGTCACCCTCAAAAAGCCGAAATTCAAGGATTCGCTGGCGTTCACCCTCACCGATAAGCCGTATATCCGCTGGCTGTGCACCCTGTTCGTCATGAACGTAGGTCTGCAACTGTTCCTGAGCGGTATTAACGAGTATTTCTCCACCGCAGGTGTCAATATGACCTTCGTCATGGCGTCCTGCTTTGCGCCCGTGCCGCTGACCATTCTGCTGTATAACAAGGTCGTGCGCAAATACGGCCTGGGCGTCGCCTACCGTTATGTCCTGCTGGTCTACTCCATCGGCATGAGCCTGATGGGTCTGAGCAACTTCATTCCGAACGGTCTGCTGTTGCCGTTCGCTATCCTGTGCAGTCTCATCGTGTCGTTTGCCATCGGCTCGTTCTTCTCGGTCACCTATATGGTACCGTCGCGTTGTGCCGCGTTGCGCCGCGAGACCACCGACGGCACCGCAACGTCGATGTATTTCGCCGTGCAGGGTCTGTTCGAGGGTGCTTCCGCCGGCATCGCGTCCGGCTGGATCCTCGTGGCACTCAAACAGACCGGCGGCGTACCGTTCTTGACGGTGATCGTGGCGGCATTCTGCATGGCGGCGTTCGTCATGTCCTTCTTCCTGCCGAAAATCATCACGAGCATCGGCAAAGGCGAGGATTAAGCGATTATGCTGTATGACATTTTTCGATGGATCGGCGTTATCACCGGCTATCCGTTCAACTGGCTGGTCTTTAAAAACAAGGTCTACTACGAGAACGAACGCGCCAAACAGCGTGTCAAAGGCGGTGCGCTGATCATCTCCAACCACTATAATCCGCTGGATTTCGTGCACAACGTGTTCGTCTTTTTTCCGCGAAAATTGTACGTCGTCGCATCCGAGGACGCGTTCCGCAACGCTTTTTTGCGCTTCGGCATGAAGTTTTGGGGCGGTATTCAGGCGAACCGCGTGACCAAGAACATGCGCTTCGTTATTCAAAGCGCGCGTGAGATTCAAAAAGGGCATCTCGTGCAGATCTTCCCCGAGGGACACAACACCGACGACGGCACCATCAAGCCGTTCTATCCCAGCTACATCGCCATCGCCCTGCGCGCCAAGGCACCGATCGTGCCGCTCATCACCGACGGCAACTACGGCTTATTTAAACGCGTGCACATGATCTTCGGCGAGCCGATCGACCTTGCCGACTATTTCAACGGCGACAAAGCGACCAAAGAGGATATCGCCCGACTCAACGACGTCGTCTTTCAAAAAGTGCTCGCTCTGCGCGCCGATCTGGAAGCACGCAAGACGGGCAAAAAGGCAGGTGATGCGCCGTGACAGACGAAACCATCGTCGCCATCGTGACAGGCGTCGTCCTGTTCCATATCGCCTTTTACTTTTTCAACGTCGCGTTCGCCTCGTGGCGCGTGTATCTCAACACGCTCATGCGCGACAAGAACGCGCCGCGCGAGCGCGCCCTGCTCATACGCAACGACCTGACCGTGCGCATGGACGACGAGGGCCTTGCGTGGCAGACACGTCACGCCGCGTACAAGCAGGACGTGCACATCGTGCGCGAGGGACTCAATCTCTACGGCGAATATTACGACCTCGGCTACGACCGCGCGGTCATCATTCTGTCAGGGCGCACCGAAAGCCTGCGCTACGGCTATTATTTCGCCAAGCCCTATTCCGAGGGTGGCTTTAACGTGCTGGTGGTAGACTCGCGCACCCACGGGTTAAGCGACGGCGAGTTTATCACCTTCGGCTTCGAGGAGGGTATGGACGCGCTCGCGTGGGCCCGATTCCTCCATGAGACCTACGGCATCGAGACGGTCATCTACCACGGCATCTGCATCGGCGGCGCCGCCGGCATGCTCGCCATCACCTCGCCCAACTGCCCTGCCTGTGTCAAAGGACTCGTCACCGAGGGCATGTTTGCCAACTTCGCCGAGTCTATGAAAAACCATCTCATCGAACGCAAGCGGCTGCTTCCGCCCATCATGGCGTGCATCGACTATTGGTGCAAGAAGTACACGGGCCATTCCATGAAACGAGGTCCGATCGACGTCATCGGCACCATGGATAAGCCGTTGCTCATGCTGCAAAGCAAAATGGATAAATACTCCACCGCCGCATACGCCGAGCGCATGTACGCGCTTTGCCCGAGCAAGCAAAAGCAGCTCGTGCTGTTCGACGAGGGAGATCACTCGATGCTGCGCATCACCGACACCGCCAAATACGACGGCGCCATCGCCGCCTTTATACAACGGTACTTTTCAGCCGACGGTACGGCTGAGTAAATAATTTTTCAGGAGGGTCTTATTATGGATCAGAACAACAACTACACCAACCAGGCAACCGAGACCAGAGAGCCGCTGCCGACCTTCGGCGCTCAGCCTCCCGTCGTGCAGTATCAGCAGATTCCCAATCCGTATGCGCCGCAGGCGCAGGCGGAGGTAGAGAACGCCGCCGACTCCGCGTTCGGCAAGGGCCTCGCCTCGGTTATCATGTCCTCGTTCCCCATCACCTCGATCATCGCCATCTTCCTCGGCGCCGGCGGTCTGAGCGGTGCCAAAAGAACCAACGCCATTGCCGCACACTACGGCATCGAGGCGGGCGGCAAGAACATCGCCGCGCGTATTCTCAGCACCATCGGTCTGATCAGCAGCATCGTGATGACTTCTTTTTGGGGCCTGTACTTCTTGTTGATCATGGCTATGCTCGAATCCATCTGATCTTCGGAGGCTCGGTTACGCTATGAACAACGAATTTCAGATCTGGTTGGAACAAAACGGCCTGACCGAGGCGTTTACCACCAGCGCCGGTGACGCGCTGTACGTCAACCGCGACAAAAAGTTCGGCGTGCTGCGCAAGCACGGCGAATACGGTGTGCACTCGTTCTATCTGGACGATATCATTGAATTCAAGACCTACGACGACGAAAATCCCGTTGCGGAATGGAGCGCCTATCACGACGCCAACTGGCGCCTGTACGAGAGAAGCACTCGCTTCTCCACTAACGAGGTGTACGTTAATCTGCGCCTGCGCAACCAGTTGGTCTTGAAGATCCAACTCTTTGTCGGCACCACCGGCAACATCCGCCGCGACAGTTACAACCACGTTAATCTCTACAACTACGCCTGTCAGATCTCGCATCTGCTCTACAATCTGGCGAACGGCATTTGACCAAAAAACAAAAGCGGAGGGCATCGCCCTCCGCTTGTTTATTTTTCTTTGGTCAACACCTTTTTCTGCCACGTTATTTGATGACATGCAGGACAACGCATATATCGCGTTCTGCCCATATGCATGGCAAAGAACACGCGGCTGTATTGAGGGACATATCTGCTCCCACAGTTTTGGCATTCATAATAGCCTGCCTTTTGCTCGATCTTTAATGCAAACGGCGTTGCGATCAAAAGAGGAATTAAGCCGAACAAGACGAGCATAGCTCCCTTCCACTCCTCCATCGGCACGGTTGAGGCGATGATAATCGCCGCAATAACCGGCAAAACGGCAACGATGCCCAAAACAATTTCCAATTTAAGCAATCGCTTATCCGCTTTTTCTTTTTCTTTTACCATTTCGAGCAGTCTGTTTTCCAGTTCTTTGTTATAGTTTTCCATAGTGACGACCTCCCCACTTAATAAATCGTTGACGGTGATGTTGAGAATCTCACACAAGGGCAGCATGATCGACGAATCGGGCATGGCTTTGCCCGTTTCCCATTTGGATACCGCCCTGTCAGTGACGGCAAGCCGTTCGGCCAATTGCGCCTGCGTGAGATTGACGGCTTTTCTCTGCTCGGCAATAAACTTGCCGATCTTCACTTGCTCCATGCGTTCGCCTCCTTTCAACACCAGTATACCCGACACCGCATAAAAAGTCACCAAACCGATGGTTGAGTGGGGTCAACCATCGGTTTTTACGTGGGACGATATGGGTAGTATAGCAAAAAATCACGCTAAAAGCAATACAGCGAGAATCAAACAAATTACCCCTTGCAATGCACCGGGTTTTGGTGTACAATGTGTATTGCTTGTGCAGCCACATATCCGCCCGTGGCGAAGCTGGATATCGCAGTGGATTCCGATTCCAAAGGACGGGGGTTCGAATCCCTCCGGGCGGGCCAAAACGGAAATCCTGTCGATTCTTGTCGGCAGGATTTTCGTTTTGTATTATTCATTTTTCATCATTCAATATTCATCATTCATTCGACAGAATTTTCAATGAATATTGAATGATGAAGCCGCTTCGCTGATGAATAATGAATAATTGATTTAACCTAAAGTTTCTGCTATAATATTGAAAAGGGCGGTGTATTTAATGAAAGAAAATTTGCTTATAGATAAATCTATTGCTTTTGCGGCAAGAATTGTGAAATTATATCAGCATTTAATTAAAACCAAAAAAGAAACCGTAATCTCAAAACAAATAGTCCGTAGCGGCACAAGTATAGGTGCAAACATAAACGAAGCAAATTACGGACAAAGTAAAGCGGACTTCATTTCTAAAATGCACATAGCTTTAAAAGAAACCGCCGAAACAGAATATTGGATTAAATTGCTTTTTATGTCAGAATATATTGATGATAAAATGAGCAATTCCTTGTTAGATGACTGCTTAGAAATCAAACGAATACTTATTGCATCTATAAACACCGCAAAGGAGAATAATAAATGAAAATCCGAATAATCGGTTGCAGTGGTTCGGGTAAAACATATTTAGCAAAAAGACTATCTGAAAAATATAATATACCAAGTTTTGATTTAGATGATATTCAATGGGATAATAGCCAAAATTCATACGGAGTCAAAATGCCTATAGAAAAGCGCAATCAAATATTGAATAATATATTACAACAATCTGATTGGATTATAGATGGTGTTTATTATGCTTGGGTACTGAAAAGTTTTGAAGATGCTGATGTGATTTATGTGTTGGATATGCCAAAAAAGTTATATAGGTATCGCATTATTAAGAGATTTATCAAAAGAAAAGTAGGTCTTGAAAAAGGTAAGAAAGAGACATTAAAATCTGTTTGCAATCTCTTGAAATGGACTAATACTTTCCAAAACACTAATATGAAAGAAATTATTAAAATTTTAGAACCTCATAAAGAAAAAGTTGTTTATATGAAAAAGAAAGAAGAAATAGATAGGATAATAACCGATTAATTTACGTGGGTTCGAACATATAGGCTAAAATTTGAAAATACTTCGGATTTGTGCAACCCTTTCAAAAAAAAGAGAGCACTGACCATGTGGTCAGTGCTCTCTTTTTTGTAAAGAATACGCTGAATTACTTCTTGACGAAAGACTGGCAGTCGGTGCACTGATCCTGCTTGGGATCACACTCGTGCGTGCCCACCTGGATGCTGTCAAGGCTGCAATAATCCTCGCAGTTGCAGTGGTTGACGCAGGACGTGACGGTGCAGCGGATGCTGTGGTTGGCTTTATCCATGATACGATCTCCTTTCTGCTCATTGGTCTGTCGACCAATGTCAGTATTGCCGAAACATATGCGTTTCATACGCCGCACAGCTCGGAAATCGTGCCGAACGCGTATCCCATGTTTTTCCATCTTGTCAGAAGTTCGTCTAATATTGCCGCGTTGGTCGCAGAGGTGCTGTGCAACAACACCACGGCGCCGTTGTGGATGCGCGGCAGCAGCTTGTCGAACGCCTGCTGTGCCGTCGGCTGTTTGTCGACGTACCAGTCGACGTACGCAAGGCTCCAAAACAGCGTGGTGTAACCCATTTCGTGCGCCATTTTTAAGTTTTGCTCGCTGTATTTCCCCTGCGGCGGCCGATATAGCTTCGGCATCGCCTGCCCGACGATCTGCTCGTACAGATCCTCGGTCGCGACAAGCTCCTCGCGAAACGCCGCCTCGTTCGCGATGGCGCTCATATCGGGGTGATGATAGGTGTGGTTGCCCACCGTGTGTCCCTCCTCCACCATGCGCTTTACCAGATCGGGCGCGGTTTCCAAATAATGTCCGACCACGAAAAAGGTCGCGCGCACACCGTGCTTTTTGAGCGCGTCCAAAATCGCCGGCGTATACCCGTTCTCGTAACCGGCGTCAAAGGTAAGATAGATCGTCTTTTTTGCGGTGTCCCCGACGTAATACGCGCCGAACTGCGCGAGCTGCTGTGCGCTCGCATTGCCGACGGGTGGCTGCCCCTCTTGCTGAAAACTGAGTCCCCAATTACTCGCCGCGGCGGCAGTCGCCACCGCCTGCCGTCGCGCGCCGAGGCTGACAAGCGCCACCAACACCGCCACACACACCGCAAGCGCCACATACGCCTGCCGTCGCTTGATGATCCAAAACATACCCTCCATCCCCTTTCCTACTATCTCTATGGAGGCGGCGCGGCGAATATGTGCAAAAAAATATTGCAAAAACACGGCGGTCACCGTATAATTAATACCGTAAGAAAGAGAGTTGACGCCGTATGTGGAAGTCGTTTATAAGCTATTATAAGCCCTATATGAAACTATTCATGCTGGATCTGCTGTGCGCGTTTTTCATCGCCGGCATAGATCTGGCGTATCCTCTCATCTCCAAATACGCACTCAATACATTGCTGCCGGCAGACGCCTTTCGCGCATTTTACGTGTGGATGCTCATCCTCGTGGCGGCGTATCTCGTCAAGGGCGGCTTACAGTTCTTCGTCACCTATCAGGGGCACATGCTCGGCGTCAAAATGGAGGTCGATATGCGCCGCGACCTGTTCTCACATCTGCAAAAACTCTCCTTTCGCTTTTTTGACAAAAATCGCACCGGCTCGCTGATGTCACGCGTCGTCAGCGATCTGTTCGAAGTGGTTGAACTCGCACACCACGGCCCCGAGGACCTGTTTATCTCCATCGTCACCCTCGTCGGCGCGGTGATCATCATGTTCACGATCCGCTGGGAGTTGGCGCTGGTGATCACTCTGCTCGTACCGCTGCTCGTGCTCTTTACCGTCCTGCGCCGCACCCACATGGGCAACGCCAGCCGCAAGGTCAAGGAAAAGATCGCGGTCATCAACAGCGATATCGAATCCGGCATATCCGGCGTACGTACCGCCAAAGCGTTTGCCAACGAGGACTACGAGCTCGACCGCTTCTGCCGCGGCAGCGACGCTTATCTGACAGCGCGCAACAGTTTCTTTAAGCAGATGGGCATCTTCGGCGCCGGCTCGGATATCATCACCAACCTCATCAACGTCGCGGTCATCGCCGCCGGCGGCCTGCTCATCATCGGCAAAAAGCTCGAATACGTCGACCTACTGGTGTTCACCATGTATATCTCGTCCTTCCTCACCCCGATTCGCAAGCTGGCGAATTTCATCGAGCAATACACCACCGGCATGGCCGGTTTTCAGCGGTTTCAAGAACTCATGGCGGTAGAGCCGGAGATCACCGACGCACCTGACGCCGAGGCACTCGTCTGCCGCGGCGGTCATATCATCCTCGACGACATCACCTTCTACTACGACGAGGGTGCCAACGTCCTCGAGCACCTTTCGCTCGACATCCCTGCCGGTAAAACGGTCGCGCTGGTCGGTCCGTCAGGCGGCGGCAAGACAACGCTGTGTCACCTGATTCCGCGCTTCTATGCGCTCGCTGACGGGCGCATCACCATCGACGGACAGGATATCACGCACGTGACCTTGCGCTCCCTGCGCGAGCAGGTGGGCATCGTGCAACAGGACGTCATGATCTTTGCCGCCACGGTGATGGAAAATATCCGCTACGGGCGTCCTGACGCGACCGACGAGGAAGTGATCGCCGCCGCCAAAAAGGCGGAGATCCACGACGTCATCCTATCGATGCCCAACGGCTATGACACCTTCGTCGGCGAGCGCGGCATCATGCTGTCGGGAGGGCAAAAACAGCGCGTAAGCATCGCACGTATCTTTCTTAAAAACCCGCCGATCCTGTTGCTCGACGAAGCGACCTCGGCGCTGGACACTGTCACCGAAGCACGCATCCAGACCGCCCTTGAGGCACTGTCCGAGGGGCGCACGACTCTGGTCGTGGCGCATCGGCTGTCCACCATCCGCAACGCCGATTGCATCGTGTATATCGACAACGAAGGTATCCGCGAATCCGGCACGCACCAGGAACTGATGCAAAAAGGCGGCTTTTACGCGCGCCTGCACGAAGCGACCGCCGCTACGATATAACAAAGAGGCGCCCGAGCGAGACAACTCTTTGCGAAGTGTCTCGCTC
>JAFQFY010000042.1 GCA_017398485.1 Clostridia bacterium | reverse complement strand
TCCGAGTCTGACACAGCGTGGGAATCCGGGCTCTCTTCAGTTGTCGTTTCAGATTCTGCCTCTGATTCCATCTCGATCTGGTCGGCAAGGTTGAGGCAGGCATCCCCGAGGACGATCCGCGCAACCCTGCCGTTATTGCGGATAACGTCGGTGACAACGTCGGCGACGTGGCCGGCATGGGCGCCGACCTGTACGAGTCCTATGTTGGCTCGATCATCTCCGCAGCCGCGCTCGGCGTTGCTGCGTTCGGCAGTTTCGAGGCGCTGACGCTGCCGATGCTCATCGCCGTCGTGGGTATCCTCTGCTCGGTCATCGGCACCTTCTTCGTCAGCACGAAGGAGGGCGCGTCGCAGAAGAACCTGCTCGCCGCCCTCAGCCGCGGCACCAACCTCTCGGCGATCCTCATCGCCATTGCCTCCTTCCCGTTGGTGTATTTCACCCTCGGCGCATCGCATTGGAAAATGTACTTCGCCATCCTCGCCGGCTTGATCGGCGGCGTGCTCATCGGTCAGGCGACCGAGTATTTCACCTCCGACACCTACAAGCCCACGCGTAAGCTCGCGGCTTCCTCTGAGACCGGCTCGGCGACCATCATCATCAGCGGCGTCTCGCTGGGCATGCTGTCCACCGCCCTGCCGATCATCATCATCGCCGTGTGCGTACTGGTCGCTTACTTTGTGTCCGGCGGTCAGGCAGACGCCAACATGGGCCTCTACGGCATTGCGCTCGCCGCAGTGGGCATGCTCTCGACGCTGGGTATCACCCTCGCCACCGACGCTTACGGCCCCGTCGCGGATAACGCCGGCGGCATCGCCGAGATGGCAGGTCTCGAAAAGGAAGTGCGCCAGCGCACCGACGCGCTCGACGCGCTGGGCAACACCACCGCCGCCACCGGCAAGGGCTTCGCGATCGGCTCCGCCGCGCTGACCGCCCTGGCGCTGATGGCGTCCTATATCGACAAGGTGCACACCATCGATGGTGGCGCCGAGAAGATCGCCAACCTCAGTCTCATGAACCCCACCGTGCTGATCGGTCTGTTTATCGGCGCGTGCCTGCCCTTCGTGTTCGCGGCGCTGACCATGGAATCCGTTGGTCGCGCGGCGCAGAGCGTGGTTAAGGAAGTGCGCCGTCAATTCCGCGAGATCACTGGTCTGATGGAAGGCAAGGCCGAGGCAGATTACGCCAAGTGCGTTGATCTGTGCACCAAGTCCAGCCTGCGCGAGATGGTGCTGCCCACCATCGTGGCGGTCGTTGTGCCGGTCGTCGTGGGCCTTATTCTCGGCTGTACCGGTGTCGTCGGCATGCTTGGCGGCGCGACCGTTTCCGGCTTCCTGATGGCTGTGTTCATGTCCAACTCAGGCGGCGCCTGGGATAACGCCAAGAAGCATATCGAAGGCGACAACTTCGGCGGCAAGGGCTCGGATAACCACAAGGCCGCCGTCGTCGGCGACACCGTCGGCGATCCCTTCAAGGATACCTCCGGCCCGTCGATCAACATTCTCATTAAACTGCTCTCGATGGTTTCCATCGTGTTCGCTTCGCTGGTCGTTGCGTTCAGCATCCTGTAATCAAAATCAAGGCACCCGACCGAACGGTCGGGTGCCTTTTGGTTTCTTAAAAAAAGAGTCCCGATCGGTGATCGGGACTCTTTTCATTCACTTAATCTTCGTCGGGACGATCCCAGTTGTGCCACACATCCTGCACATCGTCGTTATCCTCGAGCAGATCGAGAAGCTTTTCCATATTCTTGGCAGCATCGAGATCCGCGATCTCGCTGAGCACGTCAGGCACCATCTGCAACTCGGCAGTGACGAACGCATAACCCTTCGCTTCGAGATCGTCACGCACGCCGGAGAAATCTTCCGGCTCAGTGGTGATCTCAAACACATCCTCATCCGCCGAGAAATCTGCTGCGCCGGCTTCCAGTGCATCCTCCATGACCTTGTCCTCGTCGAGGCCCTCCGCCTCAACGACCAGGATACCCTTTTGGTTAAACATAAAGCTGACACAACCGGTCTGGCCCATGTTACCGCCGCACTTATCGAAATAGTGACGCAGATCCGCTGCAGTACGGTTGCGGTTGTCGGTCAGCGTTTCGACGATGACCGCGATGCCGCAAGGGCCGTAGCCCTCGTAGCGCAACGCCTCGTAGGTATCGGCGTTACCCTCGCCGGCCGCTTTCTTGATGATACGGTCGATGTTGTCGTTGGGCACGTTATTCGCCTTCGCCTTGGCAATGGCGTCACGCAGCTTGGAGTTGGATGCCGGATCGGCACTGCCGCCCTCCTTGACCGCTACCGCGATCTCACGACCCATCTTGGTGAAGATCTTGGCCTTCTGACCGTCGGTCTTTTCTTTCTTACGCTTAATGTTGTTCCACTTGGAATGTCCTGACATGGATAAATCCCCTTACTTTATCAAATTCGTTTTATATGATACCATAATTTTATCACGTTTGCAACACTTAATTATTCGTCCGTTTCGGATGCGTATTCACGCCAAAACGCCTCGATCTCGGCGGTAGTCGCCGCCACACGTCCTTGGATGCGCTCGGCGTTACCGCCGCCGCGTGCGCCGAGGCGTTCTTTAAGCCGTGCGCCGAAGGCGGCAAGATCGCCGCCTGCCGCAGCGTAGCCGTAGCCATCGCCATCCTTGCCGGCGAACACGGCACACAGGCCGCCGCATTTTTGCGCGGCGAGCGCCGCCAGTTCACGTTGCGCCTCGCCGTCCATCGGCGGCTCGACAAAGCACACGGGCGCGCTGTGCGTCGCGAGTGCCGCCACGCGCATGCGCTGGGTTTCCAGACGCGCGGCGCGCAATTCGCGTTCCAGCTCGTCGCGTTGTGCCATCACGCGCTCGACCGCTGCAACGACCTCGTGTTGCTTGACCGACAGTGCCGCCGCGAGAGTCGCCGTCTGCGTATAGCGCATACGGTAATCCAGCAGGGCATCCTTGCCGCACTGCATGTGGATGCGCACGCCGCCTTTATAGCGAATGAAATCGAGCAGCTTGATCAGCCCGACCTGCCCCGTATACGCCACGTGCGGCGCACAACAGGCGCAACGATCCAGACCATCGATGGTGACGATGCGCACCGCGCCCTCGATCTCTTTTTTGCTGCGATATTCCAACGTTTTCAGTTCCTCATCCGAGGGAAACGACGCCGTCACCGCAAGATTTTGTATCACCACGCGGTTGGCGAGCGACTCCACCTCATCGAGCTGTTCGCGCGTCAGCTCTCCGTCGAGGTCCAAGGTAACATCCTCACTGCCAAGGTGAAAGCCAACATTTTCCAAGCCGTAGAGGTTATGCACGATGCCGCAGACGATATGCTCGCCGGTATGCTTCTGCATGCGCTGAAAGCGCACCTCCCAGTCGAGTGCGCCGGACACCGTCTGCCCGACAGTCAGCGGCGCGGCAAGGGTGTGGACGATCACATCCCCCTCGGTCTGCACGTTCAACACTGCCACGCCGTTGAGCGTGCCGGGATCCGACGGCTGTCCTCCTCCCTCGGGGAAAAAGGCAGTCTTATCCAGCACGACGGCATAGGCGTCGCCGCGCTTTTCACAAGACAGCACCGTCGCGGTAAATTCCCGACAGAAGCTATCCTCCTCATATAATCTGCGTGTCATACTCATCCCTCGTTTCTCATTTTTATTATACGACCAAGCTATCGAAAAAGCAAGAAAAAGCCGCCGTTTTACACGGCGGCTTCGTCCATTCAGATGGTTTCGATCTTGATGATATTGGTGTTGCCGGAACGACCGTTTGTCTGCCCACCTGTGAGCACGATATGATCGCCTTCCTGAAGATCGAAGGTAGTCTTGGCAAGATTTTTGGCTGAATAGAACAGCACATCGATCGAATCGTAAGCATCACTGAGCACCGGCGTCACGCCCCAAGACAGCGCGAGCTTGCGCCAACTGGATTCGTTGGTGGTGACGCCGAGAATGTCCACGGGGCAACGAAAGCGCGATACCATACGCGCGGTCACGCCGGACAGCGAACACACCGCGATCGCCTTGGCGCCAATATCGATCGCCATGCCGCAGGTCGCGTGAGAAATGGCATCAAGCGTATTGTTGATATGGAAATTTGCCTTTTGAAAGCGCGACGTATAGTGGATATGTGCCTCCGTCTCGCGCGCGATACGCGCCATGGTCTCCACCGTTTGCACGGGATACTTTCCGGCTGCCGTCTCACCCGACAGCATGATCGCGCTCGTGCCGTCGTATACAGCGTTCGCTACGTCCGATACCTCCGCGCGCGTGGGACGCGGGTTATGGATCATGGATTCGAGCATCTCGGTCGCGGTGATCACGCGACGGCCGAGCATGCGGCATTTGGTGATAAGATGCTTCTGGATCGCCGGCAGTTCTTCGATCGGGATCTCCACGCCCAGATCGCCGCGGCCGATCATAATACCGGAGCACTCGGCACAGATCTCCTCGATATTGTCCACGCCCGCCTGATTCTCAATCTTAGCGATCAGTTCGACGCCTTCTATGCCGTTTTGTGCCAAAAAGTTCTTGACATCCAATAAATCTTGTCTGTTCGACACAAACGAACAGGCGATAAAATCCACGCCGTTCTGCGCGCCAAAGAGGATATCACGCTTATCCTGCTCGCTCAGATACGTCTGCTTGAGCACCTTGTTCGGAAAAGACATGCTCTTGCGGTTGGACAGCTCGCCGCCGATATCCACGCGACAAACGATGTCTGTTCCAACGATCGACCGCACCGTAAACGCTACAAGACCGTTATTGACCAAAATTCGATCGCCGGCTTGCAGGTCCTCAACAAGTCCCTTATAGTTGACGGATACGCGTTCGGCCGTTCCCTCGACCTCGTCCACCGTGAAAATAAAGGTATCACCGTCCCCGAGTGAGATCTTGCCGTCCTTAAAGGTGCCGATACGGTATTCGGGACCTTTGGTGTCCAGCATGATCGCGATCGGCATGCGCAGTTGCTCGCGCACCGCTTTTATGGTGTCGATCTTGGCCTGGTGTTCCTCGTGAGTTCCGTGCGAGAAATTCAGTCGAGCCACGTTCATGCCGGCCAGACACATATCGCGCAGAACCTCCGTCTTTTCACACGCAGGACCGATCGTGCAAATAATTTTCGTCTTCCTCATAGCAATAGCCTCCTCAAAAAAGCAGAACAGGGTCTACTCTATCATATTTTGCCGCGTTTTGCAAGGATATTTCTCTGCGAAAAGAAATTCGCCTTGCTTTTTAGGATAAAAATGGTATACTAATGAAAAAGAACTATACGCATAAGAAATGAGTTTTGTCTATGAAAGAAAAATTTCGCCAACTTCTCGCGCTGTTCTGGACCTTTTTCAAGATCGGCGCATTCACCTTCGGCGGCGGCTACGCCATGATCCCCCTCATACAACGAGAAACGGTGGAAAAGAAGCACTGGATCACAGACGACGACACCCTGGAGATCTTCGCCATCGCGGAGTCCACGCCCGGTCCCGTCGCGGTCAACGCCGCCACCTTCGTCGGCTATCGCACCGCCGGCTTCTGGGGATCGTTCTTCGCCACCCTCGGCGTGGTGCTGCCGTCCTTCCTCATCATTCTCGCCATCTCGTTTATTCTCAACGAATTCCAGGATTTCCCCGTCGTGCAATACGCCTTTAACGGCATTCGTGCCGGCGTGCTGGCATTGCTTATCAAGGCTCTGTGGACGATGTATAAAAAGAGTCCCAAAGGGGCGGCAGCCTATATTGTCATGGGCGGCTCGTTCGTGCTCACCGCCCTATTGGACGTGCCGGTGCTCGCCGTGATCATCGGGTGCGCCGTCTTCGGTCTTATCACCTCCTGCATCGCCGAAAGGAGGCACAAGGCATGATCTTCCTCGAACTGTTCTTGACCTTCTTTAAGATCGGTCTGTTCACCTTTGGCGGCGGCTATGCGATGCTCCCTCTCATCCAAGAAGAAGTGCTCACGCGCGGCTGGTTGGAGATGGCAGATCTGATCAACTTCATCGCCGTGAGCGAATCCACTCCCGGACCGTTCGCAGTCAACTGTGCGACCTATATCGGCTCGGAACTTGGCGGTGCCTACGGCATCATCGGCAGCATCTTCGGCGCGGCGTGCGCGACGCTCGGCGTGGTGCTTCCCTCCTTTATCGTCATTCTCATCGTGGCGAAATGCTACGACAAATTCAAAGAAAACCGCATCGTCAAAGGTTGCATGTCGGGTCTTAAGCCGGCGGTGGTCGGCCTCATCGGCTCGGCAACGGTCGGCATCGCCGCGACCGTGTTTATTCCGAACGGCCGGACCGTCACGATCTTCTCCGAGGTGCAGACCTACGTTTCCCTGGCGATATTCGCCGTCTGCACCGTGCTGGCGTTCAAGAAAGCGCATCCGATCCTCATCGTGTGTCTCGCCGCCGCGTGCGGCATCGCCTGCGGCTATTTGCTGTAAAAGAAAGGACCTCCTGCCACTCGGCAGGAGGTCTTATGTTTTATATCTGCAACGGGCCGAACAGCATCACCATCAGCGCATACATCAGCGGAATGGTCACCACGCACAGCGTGTGTGAAACGAGCGCCATGCCGGCACCCGTTTTGGGATTGCCGCCGTATGCCGCCGGGAACACCACCGTGTTGAGGCCGAGAGGTCCCGCCGTGGCGAAAAGCGCAAGGTACAACACCGTATGACCGATCTCCATTTGGAACAGCGTCGCGGCAAGCACCTTCACGCCATACGCCACCGCCACTAATATCGCGGGCAATACGATCAAACGCAGGCCGCTTGCAAAATACAGTTTTTTGTCCCGCAAAATAGACTTGATCTCATAATCAGCAATCGTAAAGCCTGCAAGAATCATCGCCAGAGGACCCATACACACTTTCAGTGAATCCAGTGTTGTCGTCAAAAATCCGGGCATGTGCTTTCCTATACCGGTGAGGCCGACGACCATACCGACCAGCATCGCTACCGTGGGGGGATTGAGGAGGTTTTTCAAGAAGCCTCCTTTTTTCTCTCCCGACGGCATCAAATGGCCGATTCCCCACGCATACGTCATTATGGTAATCGGCAAGCAAAAGAGCTTAAAATACGAAAGGACCTCGTCACCAAACAGCATCAGCACCAACGGATCGCCGACATAACCGTAGTTGGCAAAGGCCAGCGCATAGATATAGATGCCTCGCTCATCGCACTTTTGCGGAACGAACACACGCGCCAGCAAAATAGCGATTGTTATTTCTACCGTCAACACGATAGAGGCGAATACGATGTTCACCGCGTGAAACTTGATAGTATCAATCGTGCAGAAGGTTGACATGGCACTGAACGATAACGCCGGGCAGAATACCCACATTTCAAGTTTTGCAATCACACTGCCGGCATCAGACGGCAGGAGTTTCGTCTTGTTGAGGGTGAAACCGATGACAATGCAGATAAACAGCGTCAACATCGGCGTCAACGTGGCCAAAAATGTCTCCAACATACTTTCACTACCTTTATGACATAATCAATCTTCCTCATTATAGCACGCAAACAGCGAATGTCAACCGCAAAACAGCGATCGTTTCATTATATTAAGTTTCCCTTGACAAAATGCCGTAGCACTGGTATAATCACGAGTGTTCGCCGTTTGGCCGACACTCATTTCATTCGCTGGTTTAGCTCAGTTGTGTAGAGTTGCTCTACCTCCTTCGCTAAACACACTCATTTCATTCGCTGGTTTAGCTCAGTTGGTAGAGCAGCTGATTTGTAATCAGCAGGTCGGGGGTTCAAGTCCGTCAACCAGCTCCAAAAAACTCTCGTTCTTCGGAACGAGAGTATTTTTATCCATTGCGAAAGCAATGGCATATCATCAACGATAGCGTTGCTATCGTTGTATCTCATCAGTCCGTTAGGACTGTATATCATCACGCTTTAGCGTGTATCAAAAGCCTTTCGCAATGATGATATACAAAACTAAAGTTTTGATGATATGCAATTCCTGCGGAATTGATGATATACAATGCTCCGCATTGATTTATTTCCGCTTTTATGCTATAATAAACCCAAGGCGGTGATAAAATGAAGAAAAGATTTTTTCAACCAATATGGAAATTTGAAGAAATAGAAAAACAACTTACTGCTTTAGAGGAAAGTGGTTGGCGATTAAATAAAATTAAAGGTTTGCGTTGTTTTGAGTTTGTTAAATCGAAGCCAAAAACGGTGCAGTATTTTTTAACATATTCTATTACAAGAGAAAAACTGAATATGAATATAATTGAAAATTCATTAGTTCAAAACTTTGGTGCCAATCAAATAAAAGGAACTCTTTTAGAGGGTTTGAGCGGAACAAGTGTATTCAGAATTACAAAACAAGAAGAACTTACTGAGCAATCTGACAACAGAGATATTATTATACAACATTATCTTTTCAAAAAAGTTGTTTTTGGAATCATTCTTTTCTTTCTTTTGTTCGCACCATTAGCTATTGGTGCTGTAATTAATATAGAAAAGTTTTTAGAAGAATTAAATATTTTCTATATGGTACTTTTAAGTTTTTGTTTATTATCTATCATTTGTTATGTGGTTTATAATTTAGTTGGATTGGTATATCAAAATAAAAAACTCAAAAATAAATAATCATATTAAGAAATTCCTCGGTTTTCAGGCACATTACATTCGTACCATTAAATTCAAAACACCCAAAAAACTCC
>JAFQFY010000041.1 GCA_017398485.1 Clostridia bacterium | reverse complement strand
GATAGTCTCGAACGGCACATTAATACCAAGCAGAGCGTTGACGCGTGCGGCAGGGACTTTCAAAACGCGTGGCGAAGGGAGACCGTCGTGCAGATCAACGGTGCCGTCGACGATATCACCGGCATCCAGTTCTTCGATAAGCTGAAGAGCGCGGTTCATCGCGTATTCCACGCCGATGACATCTACTCCGCGCTCGAATCGCGCACTGGACTCGGTACGCACGCCGAGGGTGCGCGCCGTACGGCGTACATTATCACGACGGAATTTAGCACACTCAAAGAACAGATCTTTCGTGTCTTCCTTGATCTCGCTGTTGAGACCGCCCATAATGCCGGCGAGGCAAGAGGGTGCCTTTTCGTCTGCAATAACCAGCATTTCGTCTGTCAAGGTATATTCCTTGCCATCCAATGTAGTGATGTTTTCACCGTTTTTGGCACGGCGCACGATGATCTGCCCACCTGCAATGTCGCGCAGATCGAACGCGTGCATCGGATGACCGGTTTCGAGCAGGACGTAGTTGGTGATGTCAACGATGTTGTTGATCGGACGCATGCCGGCCGCTTTCAAGCACTGCTTCATCCAGTCGGGAGATTCCTTGATGCGCAGATTGCGCACGATGCGACCCATATAGCGAGGACAGAGATCATAATCGTCTACGCGCACCTTGATATAGTTGTCAACGCTGTCCTTGATGCAGGTATAGGCGGGCTTCGGCTCACGGAACTCCTTTCCGAGAGCCACGGCCGCCTCGCGTGCAACACCCATAACGCAGTTGCAGTCGGGGCGGTTCGCCGTGATCTTAAAGTCGATGATATAATCGTCAAGGTGTAATACCTCGCAAATATCCGTGCCGGGCGCATAGGCATCATCCATAATCATGATGCCGTACACATCGCAGCCGGGATAGTCGCCGGCTTTAAGTCCCAGTTCTTCGCCGGAACACAGCATACCGTTAGAGGGCAGGCCGCGCAGCTTACCCTTTGTGATATGCGTGCCGTCGGGCAGATAGGAGTTGTGCAGAGCAGCCGGGACGAAAGCGCCTTCAAAGACATTCTGCGCACCGGTGATGATCTGCACAGGCTCGGCAGCGCCAACATTCACCTGACAGATCCAAATATGGTCGGAATCGGGATGCTTCTCCATCGAAACGACCTGACCCACGACTATGTTTTTCATGCTTTCGGACAGATCGACCATGCTTTCTACTTCAAAACCGCTGCGGATCATTTTTTCGCAGAGTTCTTCAACCGGCACGTCGATGTCAACATATTTCTTTAACCAGCTTAACGAAATATTCATGGCTCATTCCTCCTTATCGGTCGAATTGTTCGAGCATACGCAGATCGTTCTCGAACAACAGGCGAATATCGCTGATCTTATAACGCGTAGTGGTCAGACGGTCAAGACCGATGCCGAACGCAAAGCCGGAATACACTTCGGGATCAATGCCGCCCATTTCCAACACGCGCGGATGTACCATACCTGCGCCGAGGATCTCGATCCATCCGGCGCCCTTACACACGCGACACCCCTTGCCGCCGCAAGCAGAGCAGGAAACATCTACCTCGACACTCGGCTCGGTGAAGGGGAAGAAGGAGGGGCGAAAACGCACTCGTGTATCTTCACCATAGATTTCGTGCGCAAACTGCTCCAAAACGCCCTTGAGATCGCACATGGTCACGCCCTTGTCGACGACCAGACCTTCGATCTGATGGAAGACGGGAGAGTGAGTTGCATCCACTTCGTCAGCACGATACACGCGGCCGGGACAGATGACGCGGATCGGCGGTTTAGTAGTCTCCATTGTGCGCGCCTGCGCCGCAGAGGTCTGCGTGCGAAGCAATAGGCTGTCCGTCAGATAGAAGGTATCCTGCATATCACGCGCCGGGTGATCCTCCGGTACGTTGAGCGCTTGGAAGCAATAATAATCGGTCTCAACTTCGGGACCGTCGATGATATCAAAGCCCATCGACTGGAAGATATCAATAATGTCTTCCAGCACGACATTGAGCGGATGCAGACCGCCGGCGGCGTCCTTCTTGCCGGGCATGGTGACGTCGAGCTTTTCTTTGGCGAGCTGTTCTTTTTGCAACTGTGCTTGCAGAGAGTCACTCTTTTCGGTGACGGCATCCTCCAGTTCCTGACGCAGTTGGTTGACCATCTGACCCATAATGGGGCGTTCCTCTGCAGGCAAGGCGCCCATGCCGCGCAGAAGACCCGTCACAGAGCCCTTCTTACCCATGTAGCGCACGCGGAAGTCCTCTAACTCCTTAGGCGATCGGAGGGAGGCGAGCTCCTCCATGGCTTGCGCACGCAATGCTTCTAACTGTTCTTTCATAGCGATATCCATCCTTTCGTATGATTATTTACAAATAAAAAAGTCCTCGTCCTACGAACACACAGTTCAAGGGACGAAGACACATTCTCCGCGGTACCACCCTGATTTTTGCAAAAGCAAACACTTTTGTGATAGATAACGGTATCAGCCGTCCACACCTACTGCGATCAACGACCGGTTGAGTGTGGCCGCTCACAAGTGAACTTCGGCACAGTCTTGCATAAAGTGCTTACAGCCACGGCACTTCTCTCTGGGATGCATTGTCCTGTGCGTACTCTCTCGGTCACAGCGTTATTAACTATTATAACAGAATTTATTAAAAAAGCAAGTATAATTATTATATTAGTAAAAAGTTTTGCGAAGTGTGGGGGAAAGGGTTGAAAACAGGTGACAACTTTGGTATAATTGCGATATAAAGGGGAGTGTTGTTATGAAAGTCACTTTAGTCACCCACACACCGATGCCGGAGAAGGTTATTGCCTCCTCAGCCAAGCTTTGCTATTCCGCCGCGACCATCGACACCGTGATGGAGGGTCTGACAGAAGAAAAGACCGCGTCTTTTGTGGATATGCTGTCGGAAATCGGCCATGAGAGCCCGATCGAGCACGCCTCCTTCACCTTTGGTATCGAAGGTGTGTCACGCTCACTGCTTGCACAGTTGACGCGCCATCGCATGGCGTCGTACAGCGTGCAGAGCCAGCGTTACGTGCAGGAGAAAATGTTCGATTTCGTTCTGCCGCCCGAGATCGAGGCGATTCCCGAAGCCGCCGAGGAATATCGCAAGGCGATGGAAGAAGATCAGGCGCATTATGACAGCCTGACCGCCATCCTCAAGGCTAAACACCTCAAGGATATGCTCGAAGCCGGCATGGAGGAAAAAGCGGCAAACCGTGCCGCTGAAAAGAAAGCGATCGAGGACGCACGTTTCGTGCTGCCGAACGCCTGTGCGACCAAGATCATGATGACCATGAACGCGCGTTCGCTGATGAACTTCTTCCATCACCGCTGCTGCCATCGTGCACAGTGGGAGATCCGTGAATTGGCCGAGAAGATGTTCGCGTTGTGCGTGGAAGTTGCTCCCCATCTGTTCCGCAACGCCGGTCCCTCCTGCGTCGCAGGCAAATGTCCCGAAGGAAAAATGAGTTGCGGCAAAATGCTCGAGGTGCGCGCGCGCTACGCCGCACTGCGTGGCGAAAAGGAGTAATTAACCATGGGTAAGTTAATGGTTATCGACGGTCTGGACGGCTGCGGAAAATCCACGCAGTTAGACCTGCTGGATGCATATCTAAAGGAGGGTGGCAAGGCGTATCGCCAGATCAGCTTCCCTGACTACGATCAGCCGTCCTCGGCATTGGTCAAAATGTATCTCGGCGGCGAGCTCGGCGGCTCGGCAGACGCTGTCAACGCTTACGCGGCTTCGTCCTTTTACGCCGTCGATCGCTACGCGAGTTTTACGCGTTTCTGGCGCGAGGATTACGAGAACGGCACGCCGATCGTAGCGGCACGTTATGTGACCTCTAACGCCATTCATCAGATGACGAAATTGCCTGAATCTGCTTGGGATTCCTTTCTCGAATGGCTGGAAGACTACGAATATAATAAGCTCTGTCTGCCCAGACCGGACGCTGTGGTGTTCCTGGATATGCCGATCGAGGTTTCGCAACGGTTGATGGAAAAGCGCTACGGTGGAGACGAGGATAAGAAGGATATTCACGAGCGCGACCTAAACTATCTATACCAGTGTCGTAAGGCCGCCTTGTATGCAGGACGAAAAAAAGGCTGGCAGATCATCGCGTGCAGTCAAAACGTTGTGCCGTTGCCGCGCGAGGTTATCCATCAACAGTTGGTGCAAGCATTTGAGGATATGATTCATGCATGAATTATCCATTAGACAAGCAAACAAAGCAGAGATCCGTCAACTGGGATCACTATGGAAGGCTTGCTTTCCAAGCGATTCTTCCGATTATATCAACGCGTTTCTCACCGCGTTGCCACAAGAGTCAGTCGCGCTTGTCGGTTGGGTAGGGGATGAGGCGGCAACAATGCTGTTTCTGCTGCCTGCCACCGCTGAATTTCGCGCTGATTCCTATGCTGTGCGGTATCTGTATGCCGGCTGCACCCATCCGCAACACCGTGGAAATGGGTATTACCGCGAATTGATGCAGGCGGCCGCACGTTTGGTTGAATCGATGGGGGAACACGCGATCTATCTCCATCCGGCAGACGAAACGTTGGATAAGACCTATCGCCGTTTAGGGTATCAAGACGGTATCATCGGCGTGCGATACGAAACGCCGCAAAATGTGTACAAAGTTCCGTTTTGCAGAACGGATTATTTTCGCAAACGAGAGCAACTGCTAACGGATTTTAAGCGTAATATCGTTGTTTGGGATCCGAGCGAGGCTGTTGTTTCGCTGTTTCTCAGTGAGGCAGACGCGATGGTTATTAACGATCATCATATGCTTGCAACAACGCACGAGGCAGTCACCGAGTGGATTACCGCGGATCATTATAATAAGAACAAGGATTTTTGTCTATGGTTGCCCGTGAAGCGATCGCCTTTACAGGAATATATGGCACAATACAACGGATTTTCAGGAATAATCGGAGATTAAGGAGGGTGTTGACGGTATGGTGTATCTGTTTTTGGCCGATGGTTTTGAAGAGGTCGAAGCGCTGACGCCTCTGGATATGTTACGCCGTGCCGACGTGCCTGTTTGTACGGTTGGCG
>JAFQFY010000040.1 GCA_017398485.1 Clostridia bacterium | reverse complement strand
GCCTTGTATCATCTTCATCGACGAGATCGACGCGGTCGGTCGCCAGCGCGGCGCCGGACTCGGCGGCGGTCACGACGAGCGCGAGCAGACCCTCAACCAGTTGCTCGTGGAGATGGACGGTTTTGGTGAAAATGAAGGCATTATCATGATCGCCGCTACCAACCGCCCCGATATTCTTGACCACGCGTTGATGCGTCCGGGTCGTTTTGACCGCCAGATCGTTGTCAATACGCCGGACCTGCAGGGGCGTGTGGACATTCTGAAAGTACACGCAAAGGGCAAGCCTTTGGCGCCCGATGTAGACTTGTCGGTGATTGCCAAGTCAACCGCCGGCTTTACCGGTGCGGATCTCGAAAACCTGCTTAACGAAGCCGCGCTTCTGGCGGCACGCCGTGGCTTGCACGCCTTGACCATGGCGGAGATTGAGGAAGCGACGGTCAAGGTCGTGGTCGGCACCGAGAAACGCAGTCACGTCATGAGCGACAAAGAGAAGCGCCTGACCGCCTATCACGAGGCCGGTCACGCGGTCGTGACCTATTTCTGCGCGACGCAGGATCCCGTGCACCAGATATCCATCATTCCGCGCGGCCTTGCCGGCGGCTATACGATGAGTCTGCCCAGCGAGGATCGCTCCTATAAATGCCGTGGGGAGATGCTGGAGGACATCCAGGTCCTGCTCGGCGGTCGCGTCGCCGAGGCGCTGACGCTGGACGACATCTCCACAGGTGCCTCCAATGATATCGAGCGTGCCACCGAAATCGCGCGCAAGATGGTCACCAAATACGGCATGAGCGATAAGCTCGGCCCGATCGTCTACGGCGCGTCGGATGCGAACGAGGTGTTCCTCGGCCGTGATTTCGGCCACACGCGCAACTATTCTGAGGAAATTGCCGCGAAGATCGACGCGGAGGTCTCCCGCTTGCTATCCGACGGCTACAAGGAAACCGAAAAGAAACTGAAAAAGCATATGGATAAGCTGTGTGAGGTTGCCGAGCGCCTGATAGAGGAAGAAAAGATGGACGGCGAGACCTTTAAGGCGATCATGCAGGCCGACGAAACGGTCAGTGAATGACGACCGTTCACGTGACTTGACAAATGTTGCCGAATATGGTATGCTAATGGCGTGTTCCAAGGATTATATTACGTGCTGTTGGGGGAGACGAAAATGTGTAAACGGACAAGAAAATGGCTTCTTATCACGATCGTGGCGGCGCTTATTGCGGCTGTGACGACGGTTTTGGTCCTTGCTCTGCGTGCTCGTGCCAAGAAAAAGGCTTGGTATGAAGAAGAGGCATCGTTCGACTGTGATCTGGATGACGAGCCCGTCATCGAAGACGCGGCGCAGGACGTGCCTGCCGTGAGCGATCCGATCGAGTAATAAGAAAAGCGCCCGTGAAAGTATGACTTTCACGGGCGCTTTTTTCGTCTTTACAAGTATGACAATTCTGTAAATATATGCTGTAAATGCGTGGTTTTTCTTGACACTGTGTGCCCGAATTGCTATAATGTAAGATAAATAAGAATGGGCAAATATCGTGTTATTGCTTAAATGAAGGAGTGGACGTCTGTGGTTCGCAGTATGACCGGCTATGGTCGGGGTCAGGATATATGCAATGGCTTATCGGTGACGGTGGAGATCAAATCCGTTAATCATCGCTTCTTCGAGTTTTCCTGCCGCTTGCCTCGCGTATACGGCTTTATGGATGACAAACTGAAGAATTACCTGCAACAGCGAGTCAGTCGCGGTAAGGTGGATGTGTTCGTGCAGATCGACGCGCTGGAAAGCGGCGGCAGTGAGGTGCTTGTCAACGAAGGACTTGCCCAAAGCTACCTGACGGCGTTGCGCGACATCGCGGAGAAATACGGTCTGCGTGAAGAAGTGTCGGCCACGACGCTGTCACGCTATCCCGACGTGCTGACGGTTCGCCAGACCGCTGTTGACGAGGATGCTGCGTGGGAAGCGGTGCAGCGTGTGACCGATATGGCGCTCGAGCAATTCGTTTCCATGCGCGAGCGAGAGGGCGCGCGTCTGCGTGAGGATGTGCTTTCACGTGGACAGACGATACTTGAAGCGGTCGCGGTCATTGAAGAACGCTCGCCTCTTACGGTGCGTGAGCATATGCAAAAGGTGGAAGCGCGTATGCGCGAACTGCTCGACGGTGCGGCGGTGGATGAGGCACGGCTGTTGACCGAGGCGGCGGTATACGCCGACAAGATCGCGGTGGCGGAGGAGACCGTTCGCCTGCGAAGCCACATCACCGAGCTTGAGCAGTTGCTCTCCGGCGATGAATCGGTCGGTCGCAAGCTCGATTTTCTCGTGCAGGAGATCAACCGCGAGACCAACACCATCGGCTCGAAGTGCAGTGACCTTGAACTGACGCGCATCGTTGTGGATATCAAGGCCGAGATCGAAAAGATCCGCGAGCAGATCCAGAATATAGAGTAAGGTGACGGATATGAAACTCATCAACATTGGTTTCGGCAATATGGTCGCCGCCGGTCGTCTGGTGGCGATCGTCGGTCCTGAATCGGCTCCCATCAAGCGCATTATTCAAGATGCCAAAGAACGCGGCACGCTCATCGACGCCACTTACGGACGGCGTACGCGTGCGGTGCTGGTGATGGACAGCGACCATGTGATCTTGTCCTCCGTTCAGCCGGAAACGGTCGCCAACCGTATGGCAGACGACGAGGAAGAAGCCGACGAGTAACCATAGATCTACATTATAAAAACTCGCTCATCGAGCGTATAAAATACAACTTTTGGAGGTATTCATCATGTTAGCACCGAACGATATCGAAGAATTGAAGGGCAACAACAGCCGCTATGCCGTCGTCATCGGCGTGGCAAAACGCGCTCGCCAGATCTCCGAGGAGGCTGAGGCCAACAAAGAGATCATCATCGAGAAGCCCGTCAGCCTGGCTATCCAGGATTTCCGTAACGGCGATTGTAGCCTGTTCGTCTCGGACGAGGACTGAAATTAAGCAATTTCGTGTAAAGGGGAGGGAGAACGATGCCGAATATTCCAGCGACCGTGCAGATCGCCGTTGAGCAGGCAACGTTTTCCTTCGATAAGGCATATACCTATCGCTGGCCGGCCGAACTCGGCGTAGCGCAGGTGGGTGCACGGGTGCTCGTCCCGTTTGGCAGCGGTAACCAACGCCGCCAGGGACTCATCGTTTCACTGGAGGAGCAGGCACATGTCTCGCGGCTCAAATCGGTGATCTCGGTCATCGACGAGGAACCGTTGCTCAGCGAGGAGATGCTGTTGCTCGCGCGCTTCATGCAGGAGCGCACGTTCTGCACCCTGTTTGATGCGGTGCGTGCGATGCTGCCGACGGGTCTGTATATGCGTGTTCGCCCGACCCTGCACGTGAGTGACGACGTGTCGCCCGATATCCTCGCGACTCTGACGCCGAATGAGCGGCAGTTGCTCTCGTTCGTCGCCAAGTGTCCCGACGGTGTCGAGGAGGAGTCCGTGCTTAAACGCATCGGCATGGAGAAGGACGCGCCGGCATTGCAGCATCTGTTGCAGCTCGGTGTGTTGTACCGTAACGCGCAGGCGTTTCGCCATTACGGCGACGCGACCGTGCGCACCGTGCGGCTGAAAGAATGGGCGGCAGATACGCCCTTGCCGAAGCTGACCGAGAAGCAGAAGTCCGTGCTGGGTCTGTTGGAGGATGTCGGCGCGGCGTCGGTCAAAGAAGTATGTTATTTCACCGGCGTGACCCAGACGGTGATCTCCGCGTTGGCAAACAAAGGACTCGTGGAGGTCTATGACGCGCAGGTGTTACGTACACCCTATAAGGATGTTGGGGAGACACCGATGCCCAAGCCAAAGACGCTCAACGAGCAGCAAACGGGCGCTTATAACACCCTTTTAGATCTCTATAAACAGAAAAAAGCCTCGGCGGCATTGTTGTACGGTGTGACCGGCAGCGGTAAGACCGCCGTGTATATGAATCTTATCGACCGCGTTATCGCGGATGGTCGTCAGGTCATCGTGTTGGTGCCGGAAATTTCGCTGACGCCGCAGATGATGGAGTTGTTTTTACAGAAATACGGCAGACGCGTTGCGGTCCTGCACAGCGGTCTGGCGATCGGCGAGCGCATGGACGAGTGGAAACGCATCCGTCGCGGCGACGCACAGATCGTGGTCGGCACGCGTTCGGCAGTGTTTGCACCGTGCGATAATATCGGCCTTATCGTCATGGACGAGGAACAGGAGCATACCTACAAATCCGAGTCCACACCGCGCTATCACGCGCGTGATATTGCGCGCTTTCGTTGTGCACATCACGACGCGCTGTTACTGCTGACCTCGGCAACGCCGTCACTGGAGAGCTATCACGCCGCCTTGTCTGAGCGCTATACGCTCGTGACGCTGGACAGCCGCTACGGCGACGTACGGCTACCCGAGGTAGAGGTGGCAGATCTGCGCGGTGAGCATTTGGGCGACCGCGCGATCGGGGATACGCTGCGTCTGGCGATGCAGGAGTGTCTCGACAACGGACAGCAGGTGATCCTGCTGCTCAACCGTCGCGGCTTCCACACGCAGTTATCCTGCCGTTCCTGTGGACAGGTGATCACCTGTCCGTCGTGCAGTATTGCGATGACGTACCATCGGGCGAACAACCGCCTGATGTGTCACTACTGCGGTTGCTCGCAGGTGCCGCCGACGAAGTGTCCCTCCTGTGAGTCGGATAAGTTGCGTTATGCCGGTCTCGGCACACAGCTCGTAGAGCAAGAACTTAAGGAGCTGTTTCCCGATGAGTCGGTGTTGCGTATGGATACCGACTCGACCATGTCGCGCTTTTCTTATGAAAGCAAGTTCAAAGCGTTTGCCGCGGGTGATTATCGCATCATGATCGGCACGCAAATGGTGGCAAAGGGTCTGGATTTTCCGCAGGTCGGCTTGGTCGGTGTGCTGTCGGCGGATCAGGCGCTGTATTCCGACGATTTCCGCAGTTTTGAGACCACCTTTTCCTTGCTCACGCAGGTCATCGGCCGTGCCGGACGCCGCGAACAGCAGGGAAGAGCGATCATACAGACCTACACGCCGGATAACCCGATCATTGAGCTGGCGTCGCAGCAGAATTTCGTGGATTTTTACGAATTGGAGATCGCTTCACGCCGTATGATGCATTATCCGCCCTATGCCGACATATTCTTGTTTGGTTTTATCGGCACAGACGAGGCTACCGTGCGTCGTTCATGTCGTTGGATGCTCGAACAGTTGCGCGCCGTCGCCACGACGGACTACGCGGATCTGCCGATCATCGCGCTGGATCCTACGCCGGCGAGCATTCTGCGTGTAGCCGGGAAATACCGCTACAAACTACTAATCAAGGCAAAGAATACCGCGCGTATGCGCGAGCTGGTGCGGCGGTTGCTGCATGAGTTCTACGATGCGCCGAACAATCGCGGCGTCAGCGTATACGCGGATATCAACCCTGCCGTGATGCTGTAAGGAGGATAGCAATGGCTATCAGAACCATTTTAACCGATGAAGATCCCGTTTTGCACAAGGTGTGTAAGCCGGTGGAGAAGTTTGATGAGCGTCTGTGGCAGCTGCTCGATGATATGGCAGACACGCTCGATAAGGCCGACGGTGTCGGATTGGCGGCACCGCAGGTCGGCGTGTTGCGTCGTGTGTTTATCATGGATACCGGCGACGGACTTAAGGAATGTATCAACCCCACGATACTTGAAACCAAGGGTACGCAGGAATGCGTTGAGGGTTGTCTGTCCAGTCCGGGTGAATACGGATTGATCGTGCGCTCGGCGACCGTGAAACTGCAAGCGCAAAACCGTAAGGGTAAATTCTTTGTGGTGACATTGGACGGTCTGGCGGCGGAGTGCGCCGAGCATGAAAGCGACCATTTGGACGGTATCGTGTTCAAGGATAAGGTGGAGCGCATGCTTTCGCCGGAGGAATTAAACGGGAATTAACGAAAGGAGGGCACGGTAATGAAGCTGATCTATATGGGCACACCCGATTTTGCCGTGCCGAGTTTGGAACGATTGATTTCCGACGGCCATGATATCGCGTTGGTGGTGACCCAGCCGGACAAACCGGTGGGACGCAAACAGATCCTGACGCCGCCCGCGGTGAAGGTGTGTGCGCTCGCACATGACCTGCCTGTGTATCAGCCGACCTCCATGAAGACGGAGGAAAGCTATGAAACGCTGAAAGCGATCGGCGCGGATGCCATCGTTGTGGTAGCGTACGGAAAGATCCTGCCCAAGCGTATACTCGATTTGACGCCGTACGGTTGTGTCAACGTGCATGGTTCGCTGTTGCCGCGCTATCGCGGTGCCGCACCCGTGCAGTGGGCGGTGCTCAACGGTGACGCCGAGAGCGGCGTGACCACGATGCAACTCGACGAGGGCGTCGACACGGGCGATATATTGCTCATGATGCGTCGCCCGATCACCGATACGATGACCGGCGGCGAGTTGTTTGATCTGCTCGCGTCGGACGGTGCCGAGCTGCTCAGCCGCACGCTCGACGGTCTTGTGCACGGTGAGATCATCCCCAAAAAGCAACCGACTGACGGCGCGTGCTACGCACCTATGCTGGATAAATCCATGTGTGCGCTCGATTGGAGCAAATCGGCGGTGACGTTGCATAATCAAGTGCGCGGTCTGAATCCGTGGCCTGTGGCGACCTGCCGCGTGGATGATAAGGGTTTGAAGGTTTATGTCTCACGCGTAGGTGAGGTAACCGATGCGGCGCCCGGCACGGTGGTGAGTGTATCACCGCTGACAGTGGCTTGCGGCAACGGCGTTACGCTGATCCTCGACGAGATCCAGCCGGAAGGCTCACGCCGCATGGCGGCGGCAGATTACCTGCGAGGACACCCGATTGCCGTCGGGACGGTGCTGACATGGTGAGCGATGCGCGCCGCGCGGCAGTGCAGGCGCTCGTTCGCATACACGAGCATGGCGGCTATTCCAACATTGTGTTGGAGGAGTTGCTCGATGGCTTGTCGGTGCCGACGGCACAGCGCGCAATGACTGTACGGCTGGTTTACGGCGTCATTGAACGCCGTCTGACGTTAGATTATTTGCTTAACAAGCTGTCCACCACCCCCGTTAAGAAGATGGCACCGACGGTGCGTGAGATCTTGCGCGTGGGTGTGTATCAGCTGTGTTATATGGATAGCGTTCCGCCTTTTGCGGCCATCAGCGAAAGCGTATCGCTGGCGCGCGCGATGGGACACGCACGGCTGACGGGTTATGTCAACGGCGTGTTGCGCGGCGTACAGCGGCAGGCACACGCGTTGCTTGATGAGCTGCCGAACAATGACAAGGGACGCGAGATCCGCTATTCTTGCCCACGCGCGCACATTCGTGCGTGGGAGACGGCGTACGGTGCTGAGGTGACGCGCGGTTTGCTCGACAGCCTCAATGACGCGCCGCCGACTTATATTCGTGTCAACACCTGCCAAACGACGGCAAAAGCGCTCGCTGAGGTGTTTGCTGCGTTCGGTATCGATTGTGAGTCTGTCGATGGTCTGCCGAATGCTTTGCGGCTATCCTCGGCACAGGCTCTGCAAACTTTACCGACGGAGCTGAAATCACAGTTTTACTTCCAGGACGCCGCGTCGCAGTGGTGTTGTTATGCGCTCGGCGCACAGCCGAACGAGCGTATTGCAGACGTGTGTGCTGCGCCCGGCGGAAAAAGTTTCACTGTTGCGCAGTATATGAACGATTGCGGCGTCATCGTGGCGAGCGACGTGTACGAGCAGAAATGCGCGACCGTCACACGTCGGGCGAAGCAGTTTGGCTTTTGCTGCGTGCAGGTGCAGTGCCGTGACGCATCACAGACGCCGCCGCAGGCGCTTTTGGAGAGCTTTGATCGCGTTATTTGCGACGCCCCTTGTTCCGGACTTGGCGTGATACGTCGCAAGCCGGAGATCCGCTATAAGGACGCTGCGGAGTTTTCCGATCTGCCTTCATTGCAGTTGCAGATACTCTCGCAGGCGGCAAAGCTTGTGCGATCGGGCGGCGTATTGCAGTATTCAACATGTACTCTGCGACCCGAGGAGAATGAGCAGGTTGCCGAGACATTCCTGCAACAGCATCCCGAGTTTTCACCGCGAGTGTTGCCGCTGCCCTCCTGCTTTGGCAAGGCCGGCTTGACGGCATCACACTGTATAACGCTGTTTCCGCATGTCCATAACACAGACGGTTTTTTCATTGCCGGATTTATTAAACGCTGATTCGTGAGGTGACGGTTTGAGTTCAACGGATATTCGTTCCATGAATGTGGACGATCTGCGCGCATGGCTCGCATCGAACGGTCAGCCGTCCTTCCGTGCACAGCAGATCAGGCAGTGGCTTGATGATGGCGTGACCGATTTTAAGCAGATGACCAACCTGCCGAAAGACCTGCGTGCGCGGCTGGCATCTGCATTTACGGTGCCGAGTGTCAGTATTGAGCGTAAGCTCGTCTCCGCTATCGACGGCACGATCAAATATCTCTACCGCCTGGACGACGGTGAGACGGTGGAATCGGTGCTTATGCAATATAAGCACGGTTGGAGCCAATGCCTGTCCACCCAAGTCGGCTGTAAGATGGGTTGTACCTTTTGTGCGACCGGCATGGGCGGTTTTATCCGCGATCTGTCGGCGGCAGAGATGCTCGCGCAGATCGAAACGGCGCAAAAGGATGCCAATGTGCGTGTGTCCTCGGTGGTGCTCATGGGTATGGGTGAGCCGCTGGATAACTACGACAACGTCGTGCAATTTTTGCGTATGTTAGGCGAGGAAGGCGGCGTGCGCATCGGAATGCGCCATATTTCCCTTTCCACCTGCGGCGTGGTACCCGGCATCCGCCGCCTGATGAAAGAACAGATCCCCTTAACTTTGTCCATTTCACTGCATGCGCCGAACGACGCGATTCGTTCGCGCACTATGCCGATCAATCGGCGCTGGCCGATCGAGGAGCTGTTGGACGCGTGCCGTGATTATATAGAGGCGACCGGTCGCCGCATTTCCTTTGAATACGCGATGATCGAGGGCGTCAACGACGCCGACGAACACGCGCAGGAGCTGGCGGATCGGTTGCAGGGCATGCTTTGCCACGTCAACTTGATCCCCGTCAACGCGGTGGAGGGCAAAGCACAACGGCGCTCTTCCCGCTTGCGCATTCGGTCCTTTGTCGAGGTGCTGGAAAAACGCGGGATCAACGTGACGGTACGTCGTACGTTGGGAGCGGATATCAATGCCTCCTGCGGTCAATTACGACGGCAGAAGGATCAACTGACGAAACGAAAGGAGGCGTTACCTTGAAATTGACCGGAGAGACCCACATCGGGTTGGTGCGCAGCAGTAACCAAGACGCATTACAATGCGGCAAGCTCAATAACGGCGATGTATATGCCGTGGTTTGCGACGGCATGGGCGGTGCGAACGGCGGCAACGTGGCGAGTAATATCGCGGTAAAAACGATCGCCGAGCGTGTTTGTGAGGCGTATGCGAACGATAACGTGCCGCGCTCGCCGTCGAATCTTTTGGCCAGTGCCATGGTAGCGGCGAATATCGAAATTTTTGATCGAGGGAATAACGAGCCGGAGTATGAGGGCATGGGCACGACGGTCGTCGCCGTGATCGTGTCCGATAAAACCGCGTATATTTCCCACGTGGGCGACAGCCGCCTGTATCTGTATCGGGATAACGCTTTACAGCAGATCACGCGCGATCATTCGGTGGTCCAGGAGATGATCGAGAGCGGTCAGCTCACCGAGGATGAGGCGCGATCGCATCCCAGAAAGCATTTCATCACCCGTGCGCTTGGCGTGTCGGCGATGGAAGAGGGCGAATACGACGAGATCGAGTTGACAGAAGGCGATCGCCTGTTATTGTGTACGGACGGCCTGACGAACATGGTCAGCGACGATGTGCTCGCGGATATTTTAGCTTCCGATGAGCCTACCGTGGCTCACATGATCGAGGTAGCTTTAAACGAGGGCGGTACGGATAACGTCACCGCAGTCCTTGTGGAATGCACGGACGATCCTAACGACTATCAGAAAGTTGAGGAATGACGAATGGATAAGTACTTAGGTAAACGCCTGGACGGCCGTTACGAAATGCGCGAGCTCATCGGCGTCGGCGGCATGGCGTATGTATACAAGGCGTATGACAGCGTGGACGATCGCACCGTTGCGGTCAAGATCCTGCGTGATGAATTTTTGACCAATGAGGAGTTCACGCGTCGCTTCCGCAACGAGTCGAAGGCGATCGCGATCCTGAATCATCCGAACATCGTCAAGGTATTGGACGTTGGCTTCGGCCAACATTTACAGTATATCGTCATGGAATACATCGACGGTATCACGCTCAAAGAATATCTTGACCAGCGCCGCGATATTCGTTGGAAAGAGGCTGTTCATTTCACCGTGCAGATCCTGCGCGCGTTACAGCACGCGCACGACAAGGGTATCGTCCACCGCGATATTAAACCGCAGAACATCATGCTGTTGTCCGACGGTACCATCAAGGTCACGGACTTCGGTATTGCGCGCCTGTCGCGCAGTGAGTTGCGTGCGACGATGGACGACGGCGAGAAAGCGATCGGCTCGGTGCATTATATCAGTCCCGAGCAGGCGCGCGGCGAGATCACCGACGAAAAAGCGGATATTTACTCCGTCGGCGTCGTGCTGTACGAGATGCTCACCGGTCGTCTGCCGTTTGACGCTGACAACGCGGTGTCGGTCGCGATCATGCAGATGCAGTCCGAGCCGACCTTGCCCCATTTGGTCAACGAGGACGTGCCGGAGGGTCTGGAACAGATCACTTTGAAAGCCATGCAAAAGAGCGCGGATAAACGCTATCAGTCTGCCGCGGAGATGCTCAGCGACATTGATGAGTTTAAGCGTAATCCGTCCATCAAGTTTGCCTACACCTACTTCGTTGACGAAACGCCGACGCGCTATGTAGATGCGATCACGCGTGTGCGCGGCGAAGAAGAGCCGAGCAAAAAGCGTCGCGTCGACAAGGAAGAAAAGAAGGATGGCGAAAAGAAGAAGATCTCCACCGTGGCGATCTTGGCGGCTGTTGCCGCGACGATCGTCGTCGCGGTGGTTGGCGTCATTCTGGTTGTGTTTAACTTTTTGGGTAACAGCGGCGCTAAGGACGAGATGAGCGTCTATAATTTCGTCGGCAAGCATTATGTTGACGAGGTGCAGAAATACGAGCTTATCGGCAACTACGATATTGCGATCGAAGAAGCCTATAACGGCGACTATGGCGAGGGCTACGTGTTCAAGCAAGAGCCGGTTGCCGGCACCAAGATCAAGGTCGGCGGCAAGGTGACGTTGTATATCAGTAAAGGCTCTAAAAAGGTCAAAGTGCCGATGATGACGCCCGGTGAAAACGCGGAGAAGTTCCAACAGCGTCTTGATACCGAAGGCTTCCAGGTGCAGATCACCGAGGAGTCCAGCGACAAGATCCAAGAGGGTACTCTGATTCGTCTTGAACCCGAATCCGGCACTCTGGTGGAAGCCGGCTCGCTGATCACGATGTTCGTCAGCAGCGGTAAACCGGACGCCGAACCGATCGACATGCCGAAGATCGTTGGTCTTGATAAAAACGCGGCAATTGAAAAACTGGTGATTGCCGGTTTTGATCAGACCAAGATCACGGTCGAGTGGGTCAACGGAGACGCCGCCAAAAATGCGGTGGTCGGCGTTTCTCCGGACGATTCGCAGAAGCAGTATCCCGACGTGAACATTAAACTGTCGGTCAGCACCGGTTTCCGCGACGGCTCGATCAGCATTGCGATGCCCGGCATCGACAAGGCGGTGGATCTGCAATTCTACGTCGACGGTAAACTGGATGCTGCATTAACGGGTGAGTATAAAAACATCATGCCGAATCACTATTCCACGCTGACCGTGACCACTACGCTTGCCAAAGAAAGTTATCCCGTGACGGTGATGATCCGTCTGGCAGATAAGGGCGATTTCGTCAAATATGCGGAGTATCAGGTCAACGGAAACAACGGTACGTCCGTGCTGCTCCAACAGATGCCGTTTAATGTCGAGACCGACACCTCCGCATCGAGCACCACGTCGTCCACCTCGTCGACCCAGACAACCACGTCAACCAATTCCGATACCCCGAACGAGGGCGCCGAGCAGTAATTTTATAAGGCGGTATTCGATTATGCCGGATATGAAACAAGGAATTATATTACAATGTGTCGGCGGTTTCTACTATGTAGAGACCGCCGATGCGGTATATACCTGCCGCGCGCGCGGCACGCTCCGCCGCCAAGGGATCACGCCGTTAGCAGGGGATCGAGCGGAAATCTCCGTGCAACTCTCGGGCGAAGGTATGGTGGAGACTATCATCGACAGGCGCAACAGTCTCATTCGTCCACCCGTGGCGAATTTGGATTTTCTCGTACTGGTGGCGTCTATCTGCCAACCGAACACCAATACACTGGTGCTCGACAAGATGATTGCCATCGCTGAAAAGAAGGGTATCACTCCGATTGTCGTCATTAACAAGGCGGATCTCGCTGACACGGCGGCGCTCGAAGAGATCTATTGTAAGGCGGATATCGAGCTGTATGTTGTGTCTGCCTTGCACCCCGAAACGCTCGAGCCGTTAAAGAGACGGCTTGCCGGTCATACCAGTGCCTTTTCGGGCAATTCCGGCGTGGGCAAGAGCAGTATTCTCAAAGCCATTGATCCGTCTCTGGTGTTGGAGACGGGGGAGATCAGTCAAAAGCTCGGTCGCGGTCGTCATACGACTCGCACGGCGACGCTGTACCATTTTGCCGACGGCTATTTGGTGGATACGCCCGGCTTCTCATCATTGGATCTCGAGCAGGTCGAGCCGATTAACAAGGAAGAACTGGCGAATTGTTTTCGCGAGTTTGAGCCGTTTGTGAGCGAATGCCGCTTTATCGGCTGTGCGCATTATCGCGAGCCGGGTTGTGGTGTGCGACGGGCAGTGGAGGACGGCGCGATCGCACCGTCGCGCTATGAAAGTTATGTGGCAATGTATGAAGCCGTCAAGGATAAAAAGGAGTGGGAAAAGCCGTGAGTCGATGCGTGATACTGTCTGCCGGTCCGTGTGAGGGTATCGACTCCTTGCGCGCGTTGTTGCGCACGGACGATGTCTTTATCGCCGCAGACGGCGGATGCCGTTTAGCGCAAATGCTTGGCGTGACGCCGCAGATCGTGGTTGCGGATTTCGACTCCTCTGATCCGCTCGTGTTATCAGAAGATACTGAGATCGTGCGTCTGCCGGTGCGTAAGGATTGCACCGACACGGCCGCCGCCGTGGAAGTGGCTTTGGATAAGGGTTATTGTGAATTTTTGTTGCTCGGCGTGCTTGGCGGTCGTTTGGATCACGAGTTTGCCGTATACCAGCTTCTCGTGCGTTTGGCGGAGCGAGGCTGTACGGCCGTTGCCGCTGATGCACACAACCTTGTTTACGCGTTGACGAAAACGTCGGCCGTGATGGAGCCGATGGATGGTTGGATGCTGTCTGTGTTTGCTTTCGGCGGCACTGTGCGCGGTCTGTCGATTCGCGGCGCCGCGTATGAACTGATCGACTACACGCTGTCGACGAACGATTCGTTGTGCGTAAGTAACGCGACTAAGGGTGTCCCATGCGAGATATCGTTTACGGACGGCACGCTTCTTGTATTCCGTTCAAAAGATTAACACCGTTTCCTCTGCCTCGCATATGCTGATAGTAGGCATAAGAGTTGAACGTGAGGGGGAGAATGCTATGCGTAGAGGACGTTGCCGCCGAGGTGCTTCTGTGTGCTCCGGCTTCGCCGCTTTCGGCTTGGGTTTGCTTGCGTGTTCCGTTCTTCCGACAAAACTTATGGTGGTGCTTTTGGGAGCGGCGCTGGTGTTGTGCGGGATCTCTTATGGAAAACGATAACGGAGGCGAGCGACTATGCGTGTTGTGGTGGTTAAGAGTCCCAAGATGCTCAGTGGATTACTTTGTCGGTTGTTTGGTATACAGAAGATGCCCAAGGAAATGTAATACATAAAGTAAGAGGCACAGCCATGCGGCTGTGCCTCTTATTTTTATAAACTTATTCTATAATGAGGGATTCTCCGGTCATCTCGGCGGGCTGGGGCAGACCGAGCACGGTGAGCATCGTCGGGACAATATCTGCCAGACGACCGCCGTCGCGCAGTTTGCATTCCTTGCCGATCACGCAGAACGGTACGGGGAATGTGGTGTGCGCCGTGAAGGGCGAACCGTCCGGCTCGTACATCTTGTCGGCGTTTCCGTGGTCCGCCGTGATGATAGCGGTACCACCCATAGCGAGCGTGGCTTTCACCGTGCGACCGACACAGGCGTCGACCGCCTGCACCGCCGCCTTAGCGGCATCAAAGATGCCGGTGTGACCGACCATGTCGCAGTTCGCGTAATTGAGGATAATAACGTCGTATTTGCCGCTGTTGATCTGCTCAACGACTGCGTCGCAAACCTCGTAAGCGCTCATTTCGGGCTTGAGATCGAAGGTGGGAACGTCGGGCGATTGTATGAGGATACGATCTTCACCGGGGAAGGTGCGTTCCTCGCCACCATTAAAGAAAAAGGTGACGTGTGCGTACTTCTGCGTTTCCGCGATACGCAACTGGGTCATACCTTGCGCACTGATGTATTCGCCCATGGTCATGGTCAATTCCTGCGGCTCAAACGCCACGGTAACGTTCGGCATAGTCGCATCGTAGCTGGTCATGCACACGTAATGCAGGGGGAAGAAACCATTTCTGCGCTCGAAACCGTCGAACGCCTCGTCGACGAATGTGCGCGTGATCTGGCGCGCACGGTCGGGGCGGAAGTTGAAGAATACAACGCTGTCGTTTGCTTTGATGGTGCCGTCCTTGTCCAGTACGGTGGGCAGAACGAACTCGTCGGTTACGTCGGCCGCATAAGAAGCTTTCATTGCTTCGACGGCATCGGTGGCGACGGTGCCCTCACCGTACACCATAGCGGCATACGCCTTCTCCACGCGATCCCATGCAAAGTCGCGGTCCATCGCGTAGTAGCGACCCATGACGGTGGCAACCTTACCGACACCGATCTCGGCCATCTTGTCGCACAGCTGTGCCATGAAGTCTGCGCCGGAGGAGGGCGGCACATCGCGACCGTCCATCAGCGCGTGCACATACACCTTGCTGATGCCGTTGCGCTTGGCCATCTCCAAAAGACCGTAGAGATGCTCGATGTGGCTGTGTACGCCGCCGTCGGACAGCAGACCGATGAGGTGCAGGGCGGAATCGTTCTTTTTGCAGTTCTCCACCGCGCCGAGCAAAGCCTTATTGTCGAAGAAATCGCCGTCGGTAATAGATTTGGAGATCTTGACGAGCATTTGATACACAACGCGACCGGCGCCGATATTGGTGTGACCGACCTCGCTGTTGCCCATCTGTCCGTCGGGCAAACCCACATCCAGACCGGACGCGCCGATCTGCGTGGTGGGATTTTCTGCGAACAGCTTGGAAAGATTCGGCGTTTCGGACGCCTTGATGGCGTTGCCGTAGGTGTCGGGATTGAAGCCGAAACCGTCCATAATGATGAGGGTCAAAGGTTTTTTCATAGAAGTAACACCCTTTCGTGAAAAGAGGGCGGGCAAAATGCCACGCCCTCTCTCGATCAATTCACTTATTTCGCCGCCGCAACGATGGTAGCAAAATCATTCGGCTTCAAGGAAGCGCCGCCGATCAGGCCGCCGTCGACATCGGACATGGCGAGCAGTTCTGCCGCGTTCGCCGCGTTCATGGAGCCACCGTACTGGATGGTGACAGCCTTCGCCGCCGTCTCGTTATAAAGATCGGTCAACACATTGCGGATGAGCGCACAGACTTCGTTCGCCTGCTCAGCGGTCGCGGTCTTACCGGTGCCGATCGCCCAGACGGGCTCGTAGGCGATGATCACGCGAGCAAGTTCCTCTTCGGACACGCCGTTGAGGGCGATCTTGGTCTGCATGGCGACCACTTCGCCGGTGATGCCCAACTCGCGCTGCTCAAGGTATTCGCCCACGCAGAGAATGACGGTCAGGCCGGCATCCAGGGCGCCGCGCACACGCTTGGCAACGGTCGCATCGGTGTCGCCAAAGAAGGTGCGGCGCTCGCTGTGACCGAGGATGACATAGCCAACGCCCATAACGCGCAGCATATCAGCCGCGATCTCGCCGGTGAAGGCGCCGGATTTCTCCCAATAGCAGTTCTGGGCGGCAACGCCGATCTTGGTGCCCTTGGTCGCGTCAAGCGCGGCCTGCAGGTCAACAAAGGGAACACCCACGATCACATCGCAGGTCGCGTCGGCAACCAGCGGCTTAATGGCGCTGATCAGTTCGGTGGCTTCGGCCGGCGTCTTATTCATTTTCCAGTTACCGGCAATAACGTATTTACCCATGATTTTACTCTCCTTTATATTACTTATCACTCATAGCAGCAATACCGGGAAGCTCTTTGCCCTCAAGGAACTCGAGAGAAGCGCCGCCGCCGGTCGAAATGTGACTCATCTTATCGCCAAAGCCGAGGGTGTTTACCGCCGCCGCAGAGTCGCCGCCGCCGATGATGGTGATCGCGTCGGTCTCGGCCAGCGCCTTGGCAACCGCGATGGTGCCCTTGGCGAGGGTGGGGTTCTCAAACACGCCCATCGGGCCGTTCCAAACAACCGTCTTGGCATTCTTGACCTCGGTAGCAAACAGTTCGGCGGTTGCAGGACCGATGTCCAGACCCATCATGTCGTTCGGGATCGCGTTAGACGCCACGACGTCAACAGCGATATCAGTGTCGATCGGGTCGGGGAAGGACTTGGCAATGACGCAGTCGACGGGGAGAAGGATTTTAACGCCCTTTTCCTCGGCACGCGCGAGCATCTCGCGGCAGTAGTCGATCTTTTCGCTGTCCAGCAGAGAGGCGCCTACGCCGTAGCCTTTAGCAGCGAGGAAGGTGTACGCCATGCCGCCGCCGATGATGAGGGTATCTGCTTTGTTGAGCAGATTCTCGATGACGTTGAGTTTGTCAGCAACCTTGGCACCGCCGAGGATGGTGACGAACGGACGGGCCGGGTCGTTGACGGCGCTGCCGAGGTACTGCACCTCTTTGGCCATCAGATAGCCGTTGGCAGACTCTTCAACAAAGGAGGCAACGCCCACGGTGGAGCAGTGCGCGCGGTGCGCGGCACCGAATGCATCGTTGACGAACAGGTCGCACAGAGAGCCGAGTTCCCGAGAGAATGCCTCGCCGTTTTTGGTTTCCTCGACACGATAACGGGTGTTCTGCAACAGAACGACGTCGCCGTCCTTCATCGCGGCAACCGCTGCCTTGGCGTTATCGCCGACAACGGTATCGTCCGCGGCAAACACGACGTCCTTGCCGAGCTTCTCGCTCAGGCGGACAGCCACGGGGGCAAGGGACAGTTCAGGCTTCGGCTCACCCTTCGGCTTGCCGAGGTGGGAGCAGAGAATGACCTTTGCACCGTTGTTGATCAGATAGCGGATCGTGGGCAGAGCGGCGACGATGCGGTTTTCATCGGTGATGACGCCGTTCTTCAGCGGCACGTTAAAATCGCAACGCACCAACACGCGCTTGCCGGCGACCTGCAGGTCTTCTACGGTTTTCTTGCTCAAATAGCTCATATATGACATCCTTTCAAAAAAATTGTCTGTTAAAAACATAACATATGAACAGACATATTGTATACGATATTCTGCTTTTTTGCAATAGTTAATCGAGAAAATCGCACAAATACACAAATATTTTAGCCGGCAATTTCCTCTTTATGTGCTTAAAGCAGACGCAGTCCTTTCGGATAGCGGTTTTTCAGCTTCGAACCACTGCATTTTCCGAAGCCGACCGTCATGCCCGCCACGCCGACGGCGGTCCATCCTTTTTCATTATCGCACGCGATCTCCTCGCCGCGCAAATAAGCGCAAAGTCGCGCGTCGTCAAGTGGAAGGTCAATGCGGCGACGGCAATCCGCCAAGGAGGTTGCCAAAAATGCGCCGTGACATGGTTCCAAACGGTTTTTGCATACCTCTGCAAACGTGATGCCGGCGTGAATGACGTTGATGCCTGTCAGATCGGGCAATTCGGGCGGCAGGAGATGCACGAAATTATTGAATGTAACGAAATCGCCGATGGGGTCTTTTAAGAAGCATTCGCGATACAATTCTTCTGCAGTGCGGCGATTTGTATCGCGCGTTGACGGCTGATAAGATAGCGGCGATTCAGCACGACCGTCTGCGCGGCACATTTTCGCAATGAAATGTCCCTCGCCGCCGTGATGCGGAAATATGCGGCGGCAACGAGTGAGATCTGCCGCACAAGAGGACAGGCTTGTGAATTTCTTGATGGTTTCGAACGAAAATGCCGACATACCCCACGGGACCTCGATGGTTTCCAAAGTAAAATCGGAGTGTTCGTTCAAAAACGCGGCGATGATCGCTTCGTTTTCCTCGGGCGCAAAGGTGCAGGTCGAATAGACCAGCCTGCCGCCCGGACGGACGGCGAGCGATGCGTTGTGCAGGATCTCTCTCTGTCGTGCGGCACACAGATGAATATTGTCCAAGCTCCATTCTTCCAACGCCTGCGGTTCCTTACGGAACATGCCCTCGCCCGAGCATGGCGCATCTACCAGCACTGCGTCAAAATAGTCGGTCAAGCGGCGGCACAGTACGGCAGTGTCGTTGTTGGACACGACCTGCCGCCGTACACCGCAACGCTCAAGATTTTGTGATAAAATTCGCGCGCGCGATGCAACGTATTCGTTGCTCCACAGCAGTCCGCTGTCGCCCAGCTTAGCAGCGATCTGTGTCGATTTGCCGCCGGGTGCGGCGCACAGATCCAGGATCTTTTCGTTCGGTTGCGGTGCGAGAACGGCCACGGCAGAGGCCGCGGAAGGCTCTTGCATATAATAGCCGCCTGCGTGGTGCAGCGGATCGCCGCCTGCTTTGTGCGGTGCATCGAGATAGTAGCAATCCTCGGCAAAAGGGGAGGGAGCCAGCGGATGCGGAAATTGCGTGCGAAATTCGTCGATTGTGATCTTGGCAGTGTTTACGCGCAGGCCGCGGCGAAACGGTCTCTCGTAGGCATTAAGGAAAGCTTCCCATGAGTTACCGAGCAGCGGCTTCATTCGTTCGCAGAATTCTTGCGGCAGTTGCATTGTTATCCCTCCTCGACACAGAAAATGCTGTTACAGGAATCTGCAACAGCATTTTAATCAGTCTTGATTTTTTGCTTTTTGGAGTGCCTTGGCGAGCTGATCGGGGCATGAAGTGCCTTTGAAACCGCACTTGATACCGGATAAACGACGGATAACTTCGTCTACGGGCATGCCCTCGACCAGACCGGCAACGCCCTGCGTGTTGCCGCTGCAACCGCCCTCGAAACGCACGTTACAGACGATGCCGTCGTGGATGTCGAAGGTGATATTGCGGGAACAGACGCCCTGCGTCTTATACGAGTAGCTCATGGCAATGCCTCCTGATGTACAGATTATCCATTACGCTTTAACTGCGCTTTGTATGCACGCATTTTCTGGATGGTATCCTCCGGTGCCTGGGTGCCGAGGGGACGTGCGGTAGCAGAGTACATGCCGTGGAAATCGCTGCCGCCGGTCATGAGCAGTCCGTGGCTTGCGGCAAAATCGCTCAACTGTGCGATCTGCTCGGCGGTGTGGTTGCCTCGCCACACCTCGATGCCGTCCAGTTTGTTGGCGGTGGCCAACTCTTCCATGAGGTCCAGGCTGTCGTAAGAATAGGGATGTGCGAGCACGACCAGACCGCCTGCACTTTGGATAAGGTCAATGACCTCGTGCACGTCAGGATATTCGATGCCGACGTAGGCGCAACCGTTCTTGGAAGAGAAGAGCTTGTTGTATACATCACCGAAGATGGTCAGAGAATAACCCGCGTCCATGAGCGCGTGCATGATATGCTGCTTGTATATAGCATTACTGCCGGAGGCGCAACGAGCAATGGAATCGGGGATGATGGGATAATAGCGCATCACCTTACGCACCATCTCGGTCGAGGCGGCACGACGTGCGGCGCAAGTCTTACGGCATAAGCCTTCCAGGCGATCGGGATAGTCACACATGTAGGCGAGCACGTGCACCTTGCGACCGCGCGCGTAATCATACGCGGAGAATTCGACACCGTGAATGACGTCGATGCCGATGCGTTTGCCGATGATCACGGCTCGCGTGGCGCCGACGATGGCGTCGTGATCCGTGATGGCCAGGCCGGTGATCCCGCGGCGCTTGGCAAGCGTCAAGAGCTCCTCGACGCCGAGAGAGCCGTCGGAAATCTTCGAGTGACAGTGCAGGTCAACAGACATGATACCCCTCCGTGAACATATCAAAGACAAAGCCTAAATCCTACAGATAACACTATAATTATACAATATATTGCAAAGAAAAATCAACTGAAAATCGCCAAAATTTACCGATTTTCTCGCATTTTCCGTATCTGCACAAATTCTGTCGATTATGTTGGACTTATTGTGGAATATTTGTCAAAACAAGCGGTTGAAAAACTGCCGTTCTTGTGGTACAATGGCGGTAAATCCAAAGGAAAGAGATGTTGGTATGACGAAAATTGATGTATTTTCCGGTTTTCTCGGCGCGGGCAAAACGACGCTGATCAAGAAGCTGATCGCCGAGGCGTATGCAGGGGAGAAGCTGGTCCTCATCGAGAATGAGTTTGGTGAGATCGGTATCGACGGCGGTTTTCTTAAGGAGGCCGGCGTAGAGATCACCGAGATGAACTCCGGCTGTATCTGCTGCAGCTTGGTGGGCGATTTTACCGAGGCGCTCGGTCGCGTGCTCGAACAGTTCGCTCCCGACCGTATTTTGATCGAGCCTTCGGGCGTTGGTAAGCTCAGTGACGTTATTCGTGCCGTGGAAGGCGTGCTGTCCGACTCTGTAAAGTTGAACAGCTTTACGACTATCGCCGATGCTTCCAAGTGCCGTATTTACATGAAAAACTTTGGCGAGTTCTTTAATGACCAGATCGAGCACGCCGGCTGCATCGTGCTCAGCCGCACGGACGGGATGGACGATGAGAAGTTGGCAAAGTGCGTAGAACTGTTGCGCGAGCACAATGCCGAGGCAACGATCATCACGACGCCGTGGTCGCAACTCGACGGCAAGAAGATCCTCTCGGCGATGGAACAGAAGAATACCCTCAAATCCGCCCTTGCCGATATGCAGACACAACACGAGGAAGACTGCGGCCATCATCATGAACGCCATCACCATCACGAGCATGATGATGAGTGCCATTGTCACGAGCATGAACATGAACATGAACATGAACACCATCACCATCACGAGCATGATGAGGAGTGCCATTGTCACGAGCATGAACATGATCATGATCACCATCACCATCATGAGCATGGTGAAGAGTGCCATTGTCACGAACATGAACATGAACACCACCATCACCACGCCGATGAGGTCTTTACCAGTTGGGGCGGTGAGACCACTGCCAAGTTTACGGCGGAGAAGATCACGGCCGCTCTGCAATCGCTGGATAATGAATCTCGTTTCGGCGCGGTGTTGCGCGCCAAGGGTATCGTTGCCGGCGAGGACGGCAGGTGGATCCACTTCGATTATGTGCCCGGTGCGCCGGATGTGCGTTTCGGTGGTGCGGATGTGATCGGTCGACTGTGCGTGATCGGCTCGAAACTCAACAAGGCGGCCGTGGCATCCCTTTTCGATCTGCCTTATTCGGAGGAGGCGTAATATGGAGATCCCCGTATATCTCTTTACCGGCTTTTTGGACGCCGGTAAGACGACCTTTATTCAAGGCACGTTGGAGGATCGGCGCTTTAATAACGGCGAGCGCACTCTGTTGCTTTTATGCGAAGAAGGAGAGGCGGAGCCGGATATTGAGCGTTACCCTTTTAAGAATGTGTTCGTGGAGTCTGTTGATGACGTCTCACGGTTGACACCTGATCTTTTGACCGATCTGCAAAAAAAGCATCGTGCACAGCGCGTCATGGTAGAATACAACGGCATGTGGTTGCTTAGTGCCCTCTTTGAGAATATGCCCAAAAATTGGGTAATTTATCAGGAGATCCTGTTTGCCGACGCAAATACCTTTGTTGCTTACAACGCCAATATGCGTAATTTGGTCGTAGATAAGCTTGGCTCGCCTGAACTCGTGGTTTTCAACCGCGCGAAAAAAGGGCTGGACAAGATGGCGCTGCATAGGATCGTGCGCGGCGTGACGCGACGCGCAGACATTGCTTACGATTACGGCGGCGACGATGTGGAATACGACGATATTGAGGATCCGTTGCCGTTCAACAAGAATGCAACGGTCATCGAGATAAAGGACTCGGATTTTGCTCTGTGGTATCGTGATCTTTCTGAAGAACTCGACAGTTACCACGGCAAGACCGTTACCTTCAAGGGAGAGGTCGTGTTGGATCGCACGGTGCCCAAGGGCTCATTCGTGATCGGCCGACCGCTGATGACCTGTTGTGCCGACGATATCCGTTTTGCCGGCCTTGCGTGTGATTGGGCAAACGCTCAATCGCTTGTGAGTCGCGACTGGGTGCTGGTCACGGCAAAAATACGTGTGGATAAGCATGCCTGCTACGGCCGCGTCGGACCGGTTCTTGAGGCGTTGAGCGTGGTTAAAACGAGCGCACCGGAGAATGAGGTTGCAACGTTCTACTGACACAGACGAAATCCATATATTGTACTTTTTGCGACAAAAACCGTGCTTTTGTGCATAAATCGTCAGCGAAATGCACAGAAAACAAATTCCATTTTCAGCAAATAGACGAAAAAGAAATTTTTCCTTGCAAAACAAAAAAGAATGGAGTATGATAATAATATCAGCGAGTATGTGCGCCGTTTATATAACGTCCAAGTGCGGTTTGTATACTGCTGGAATATAATTTTATGGAGGTATATCGTTATGAACAAGGTAGAACTCATTGCCGCCGTTGCGGACAAGGCTGGTCTGTCCAAGAAGGATGCCGAGAAGGCTGTTGCTGCTGTTGTCGGCTCTATCGAGGCTGCGCTGGTTGCCGGTGAGAAGGTTCAGCTGATCGGTTTCGGTACTTTCGAGGTTCGTGAGCGTGCTGCTCGCATGGGCCGTAACCCCCAGACCAAGGAAGCTATCAAGATCGCTGCTTCCAAGCAGCCCGTCTTCAAGGCCGGCGCCGCTCTGAAGAACGCTGTGAAATAAGCACTGCACGATTAAAGCCGTCCGCCAAGGACGGCTTTTTTTGTCAGTATTTTGAGGTGAATTTATGCGATTGGATAAGTATTTGAAGGTATCGCGCCTGATTAAACGTCGCACGGTGGCCAACGAGGCGTGCGATGCCGGCAAGGTCTTGGTGAACGATAAGGCGGCGCGTGCGTCGTATGACGTAAAGGTTGGCGACGTGATATCCATCACGCTCGGTGCGCGGGAATTGAAAGCGCGCGTGACGGCTGTGCAAGAAACCGTGGCGAAAAATGATGCTGCGATGTTGTATGAACTTTTGCCGTAAGGTATAAGCGGTCCCATCCTCTCATACTATGAAAGTGGATGGAGGAGATACGATGGAAAATGCCGATGTAAAGAAGAGCGTACCGCACCAGCTGATCATACAGGACCGACAACAGGTGGAGCTGACCGGCGTGTCCGACGTTGACAGTTTCGATGAAACGGTGATCGTTGCCTATACTTCAAAAGGTGAATTGACTATCCGCGGCTCTTCACTGCACGTGCGTCGTTTGGATCTTGAATGCGGCGTCTTATCTGTGGAAGGGAAAGTGGACACGCTTCAATACTCCGAAAATCGTAAAGACATCGGACTTTTCGGCCGCTTATTCCGCTGATGCCTATGACGGGATTAGGGGAGGGGCGGCAACTCTGGTTGCTGTTGTACAGCTGCGGTTTAGGGGCGGCACTCGGCTTGTTGTTTGAAGTGTTTGGCGTTGCCGTCCGATTTGCGCGGCGACGGCGTGCGGTTGTGTTTTTCATTGATGTGTTCTATCTGGTCTTTTCCGCTTTGGCGACATTCTATTTTTCCTTGGCAGTGATGGACGGTATGATGCATCCTCTGCTGTTCGGTGGCTGCCTGCTCGGCTTTTTTTTGGAGCACGTCACGCTCGGGCGCTTGATCGGTAAGTTGCTGTATCAGATAATCCGGTATATACGATTCGGGTTTGCGTGGGTTTTTCGCTTGATTTCTGCTCCGCTTTATCGTTTGTGCGACAGGCTGTACGGTGATTTTTCCGTGTTCAGTAAAAAGATAGCGAAAAAAGAACCAAAAGCTCGAAAAAAATGCATATTTTTTCGAAAAAAGACTTGAAATTTTATATACTAATATGTACAATATACTGTGTGAGTTTATTTTTCACACCACAATACCATCTGTAAGGAGATGACAGCGTGAAGACGAAGCGTCAAAGCGGCAAAAAGAATCATGTTATCTTTCGCGTTGTGATCGCGGTGGCGGTGGCGTTTGCTTTGTTCAAGGGCGTGCAGATGTTTATGCAACTTGAAGCTAAGCAAGCGGAGCTTGATGCACTCGAACAGAGAAAAGAGATCGAGACCATCTATAATGAGGAGATGGCTGATAAGGTCGAAGATTTCGATGAAAACGATTTGGAAGACGAAGCGCGCGAAGAGGGCTTCGTCGGACCGAACGATCAAGTATTACAGTTGGTCAACAACTGACTTGGGAGGATTTTAAAGGTTTATGCAGTTAGAGGTTGGAGCTGTCGTTGAGGGCAAGATTACCGGTATTACGAAATTCGGTGCATTTGTTGAGTTGCCGGATAAGAAGACCGGTATGGTACATATTTCCGAAGTGGCGTCGACGTACGTCAAGGAGATTCGCGATTTCATTTCCGAGGGTCAGATCGTTAAGGTGAAGATTCTGAGCATCGGAGATGACGGCAAGATCAGCTTATCCATGAAAAAAGCTGAGCCACCGGCACCTCGCCGTAGCGCGCCTCGTCGTAAAACCTTCTCCGGCCGACCGGATGACGTTGAGTGGGGTAGTTCTTCGGGCCGCAGTGAAAGCTTTGAGGATATGATGAGCCGTTTTAAGGCGACCAGCGACGAGAAGTTCTCGGACATTAAACGGTCTGTGGACAGCAAGCATGGCGGCTTCACTCGAAAAACGCCTCGCGGTGGCCAATAAACTGATTATTTGAAAGGGACCGCCTTTTCTCCAACCGGAGAAAATGTGTGCCCTTTCTTGCTGTGTTTCGGGGTATTGCCCGATGATCATAAAGGATGGTAACGATGGAATTGTTGCAATTTTGCGCTCCGTGTCTGTTCGGCATAGAGGGAATATTAGGTGACGAACTTCGTCGCTTGGGCGCGCAGGATGTTCGACCCGAAAACGGTCGTGTGCTGTTCGCAGGTGATATGCAGATGCTTGCGCGTGCTAACATCTGTTCGCGTTACGCCGAACGCATACAGCTCGTGATGGGCCGCTTTGCGGCACGCTCGTTCGAGGAACTGTTTGAAGGCGTACGCGCTTTGCCGTGGGAGAGGTGGATCGGTCGCGCTGACGCGTTTCCTGTCAAGGGTTGGTCGCTTAACTCACAATTGCACAGCGTGCCGGACTGTCAGTCGATTACAAAAAAGGCGATCGTTGAGCGCCTGCGTGATGCGCACGATACGCGTTTTCTCAATGAGACCGGAAGTAAATGTCAGGTGCAGTTTACCATCCTCAAAGACGAAGCAACGATGCTGCTGGACACCAGCGGCGCGGGTTTGCATAAGCGCGGTTATCGCGCCGTCTCCGGCGGCGCACCGATTAAGGAGACGTTGGCGGCCGCGATCGTGGACGTGACGCGCGCACGCCGCGCACGGCTGGTTTGTGACCCCTGCTGCGGCTCGGGTACGCTGCTCATTGAAGCGGCGCTCGCGGCGCTCGGCATTCCGCCTGGGATACGTCGCGGCTTCTCAGCCATGCACTGGGACAGTATCCCCGAATCCGTATGGAAAGAGGAGCGTGAGCGTGCACGCGACTGTCAGCGTGATGTCACCTTTGCCGCAAAGGGCAGTGACATTGACCCCGAGGTGTTGCGCTTGGTGAGCGAAAACGCTGACAAGGCCGGCGTGGGCGACCGCGTCTCGACGTTGCAGGCGGATATTCGTGCGTTCAAGCCTGAGGGGGACAGCGGCACGGTGCTGTGCAATCCACCTTACGGAGAGCGCCTGCTCGATGTGCGTGCCGCAGAGGAACTGTATCGCGTTATGGGTAAGGTGTTCGTGCAAAAAGAGGGTTGGAGTTACGCGATCATCAGCCCTCACGAGAACTTTGAGGAGCTGTTCGGCAGGCCTGCCGATAAACGCCGCAAACTGTATAACGGTATGCTGAAATGTCAGTTGTATATGTATTATAAGTGAAGTCAAAAGGGGGAACTCTATGCGTCACGTATTCATATTGAATCCCTGTGCCGGTAAAAAGCAGGCGGCATTGGCCCTGCGGCAGGAGATTGAGACTTATTTTGCCGCTCATCCGCAGGAGGATTACGCCATTCGGTTGACCGACAGCGTCGGTGCGGCCACGCGTATTGCACGGGAAGAGTGTGCTAAGGGCGATAAGGTGCGCCTGTATGCGTGCGGCGGCGACGGCACTCTGCTTGAAACGGCGAGCGGCATTACTGCGTATTCGCAAGCAGAATTGACCGTTGTGCCTTGCGGCTCCGGCAATGATTATGTGCGCACCTTCGGCGACGGTCAGGCGTTCTTGGATCTGCCGCGACTCATCGAAGGAGAGGCAATTACTGTTGACGCGATCGAGAGCGACGTCGGTCTGTCGCTCAACATTGCGGCGATCGGCATGGATGCCAAGGTGGCGGCAAAAATGATTCGTTACAAGAACTTGCCCGGTGTCAGCGGCTCTCTGGCTTACGATCTGGCGATCGTCGATGTCATCTGCCACCCGATCGGCGACGAGATGACTGTCACCATAGAGAGTGAAAACGGCACGATCGCGCGACAGGGAAAATATCTGTTGGCGTTGGCGGCGAACGGTCAGTATTACGGCGGCGGCTACCGCGGCGCACCGCACGCGATCCCCAACGACGGCGTACTGGATTTTGTGCTGGTCAAAAAGATCAGTCGTGTAAAGCTTCTCAATTTCCTTAAATTGTACAAGACCGGTAACTACGACCATCTGGCTTGCTGTGAGCATATTCGCGGTACGGCAATGACGGTGCACTCCAAACGTCCGACCTATTGCACGGTGGATGGTGAATGCAGCTGCTCGGATACGATTTCTTTCCGTGTTCTGCCGAAAGCGTTTAATCTTGTGCTTCCCGTCGGCATCGCCAAAGAATTTATGACAAGAAACGACAGCGCTCCGGTGTTCGTGTTGTAAATAAATTGTAAAAACTTGAAATTATTTCCATATACCCCTTGATTTTTTTGAAAAATAGGGTACAATAGAGTTAGCACTCGACACGGCGGAGTGCTAACTGACAATTGGTAATTTATTTTAGGAGGTCTATATATGTCTATTAAACCGTTAGCAGACCGCGTTGTTCTGCGTTTCGTCGAAGCGGAGGAAACTACCAAGGGCGGTATCATCCTCGCCGGCGCGGCCAAGGAGAAGCCGCAGGTTGCCGAAGTCGTGGCTGTCGGTCCCGGCGGTATGGTCGAGGGCAAGGAGATCGCCATGTATGTCAAGGTCGGCGACAAGGTGCTCATTACGCGCTACGGCGGCACCGAGGTCAAACTCGACGGCGTGGAATACACCATCGTGCGTCAGAATGATATCCTTGCGGTTGTTGAATAAAACACATCCGTTATTTATCTGTTTTGGAGGTTTTACATTATGGCAAAAGAGATTTTGTACGGCGAAGACGCCCGTAAAGCATTGCAGGCCGGTGTGGATCAACTGGCCAATACCGTTAAGATCACCCTCGGCCCGCGCGGCCGCAACGTGGTGCTTGAGAGAAAGTTCGGCTCGCCGCTGATCACCAATGACGGCGTCACCATTGCCAAGGAGATCGAGCTGGAGAACGGTTTTGAGAACATGGGCGCTCAGCTTGTTAAGGAAGTGTCCATCAAGACCAACGATGTTGCCGGTGACGGCACTACCACCGCGACCCTGCTTGCGCAGGCACTGATCCGTGAGGGTATGAAGAACGTCGCGGCGGGTGCTAACCCCTTGGGCATTAAGAAGGGTATTCAGAATGCCGTCAACGCCGTCGTGGAAGAGGTTAAGGCCAACTCCAAGAAGGTCAGCGGCACGGAGGATATTGCCAGCGCGGCGACCATCTCTGCCGGTGACGCGGTCATCGGTAAGCTTATTGCTGAGGCGATGGAAAAGGTGTCTGCCGACGGCGTCATCACCGTGGAGGAATCCAAGACCGCTGAGACCTATACCGAGGTCGTTGAGGGTATGCAGTTCGACCGTGGTTATATCACACCTTACATGGTGACCGACACCGATAAGATGGAAGCGGTCATCGACGATGCGTTCCTGCTCATCACCGACCGTAAGATCACCAACATTCAGGATATTCTTCCGTTGCTCGAGCAGATCGTGCAGTCCGGTAAGAAGCTGGTCATCGTTGCCGAGGATGTCGAGGGCGAGGCTCTGTCGACGCTTATCGTCAACCGTTTGCGCGGCACCTTCACCTGCGTGGCCGTCAAGGCGCCCGGCTTCGGCGATCGCCGCAAGGAGATGCTCCAGGATATCGCGATCCTGACCGGCGGTCAGGTCATCTCCGAGGAGCTCGGACTGGATCTCAAAGAGACCTCCATCATGCAACTCGGTCGCGCCCGTCAGGTTAAGGTGACCAAGGAGAACACCGTCATCGTCGGCGGCGCAGGTGATTCCGAAATGATCAAAATGCGCATCGGTCAGATCCGTTCGCAGATCGAGACCACCACATCCGACTTTGACCGTGAGAAGCTGCAGGAACGCCTGGCGAAGCTCGCCGGCGGCGTGGCTGTCATCAAGGTCGGTGCCGCAACTGAGGTCGAGATGAAAGAGAAGAAGCTGCGCATTGAGGATGCTCTGGCAGCGACCAAGGCGGCAGTGGAAGAGGGTCTCGTCGCCGGTGGCGGTGTGGCGCTCATCAACGCCTCTAAGGTGCTTGAGGCGATGCTGGATACCGTCGAGGGCGATGAAAAGACCGGTGTCAAGATCGTGCTTCGTGCGATCGAGGAGCCTGTGCGTCAGATCGCGCTCAACGCAGGCTTGGAAGGTAGCGTTATCATCGACAAGATCCGCACCGCTGATAAGAACAACTTCGGCTTCAACTTCGCTACGGAAGAGTATGTTGACATGTTCACCGCCGGCATTGTTGATCCGACCAAGGTGACGCGCTCCGCTTTGCAGAACGCTGCGTCCGTTGCCTCGATGGTGCTGACCACCGAGTCTTTGGTGGCAGACAAGAAAGAACCGTTGCCGCCCGTTGCACCTGCTGCCGGCGGTATGGATGGTATGTATTAATTCGCTTAAAATGCCGAACGTCGCAAGACGTTCGGCATTTTTCTTGTATAAGTAAAAAATTTATGATACAATATAGATACTATCATATCACGGAGGTCATTATGAGAAAGTTAGCCGGTTTACAACCAGAACGCGTGTTTTACTATTTTGAAGAGATCGCCTCGATTCCGCACGGTTCGGGCAACACGGAGGCTATCAGCCGCTATTGTGCCGGTGTCGGAGCGTCGCTCGGCCTGGATGCCGTGCGCGACGCTATCGGCAACGTCATCATCAAAAAGGCGGCAACCGCCGGTTATGAAGATCACCCGATCGTCATTTTACAGGCACATATGGACATGGTCTGTGAAAAAGCGCCGGACAGTGATTTCGATTTTGAAAAAGACGGATTGGAGCTCATCGTGGAGGGCGACTGGATCCGTGCAAACAACACGACCCTCGGCGGCGATGACGGTATCGGCGTGGCTATGGCGCTGGCGATACTGGAAGACACGAATCTCGCACATCCTGCTTTGGAGGTCGTGTTGACGGTGGATGAGGAGATCGGACTGATCGGTGCCGCTGCATTGGACGGCTCGATGCTCCGCGGTCGCCGACTGCTGAACCTCGACGGCGGCAGTGACGGCGTGTTGAACGTCGGTTGTGCCGGCGGCGTGCGCGCGGATGTTACGTTGCCGATCACGTTTGAAACAAACGCGCTTAACACTTACCGCGTCACTGTTGACGGCCTGCGTGGTGGCCATTCCGGCACGAAGATCGGAGAAAACCGTTTGAATTCGAATATCGTGATGGGTGAGTTCCTCGCTGATCTTGATGATGCGCGTCTGGTGCGAATTGATGGCGGATTAAAGGATAACGCCATCGCCTCCTATACGACTGCCGAGGTTGCCTGTGCCGAGGATATCACTGCGTTGGTGAACGATTTTGTGGCAAAAACACGTGTAGAGAGCGATCCCGATCTGATCGTGCGTGTTGAGCGCGCGCAGACGGCAAACACCGCCATGGATGAGGCGTCGACGCACCGAGTGCTCGGCTTTTTGACAAGCACGCCGAACGGCGTTGTTTCTATGAGCAAGGATATTGAGGGCCTTGTGCAGACTTCTTTGAACCTCGGTATACTCGAAACGGATGCGGATGCAGTGAAGATGGCGTTCGGTATGCGCAGTAGTGTCGGTGCGGAAAAGAAGGCGTTATATGAGCGCGTGAAGGGCCTTGCCGAACTGTTCGGCGGTTCTTGCACAAGCCATGGCGACTATCCCGAGTGGGAATATCGTCGCGTCTCGCCTCTGCGCGACGTCATGCGCGATGTCTGGAAAGAGATGTTCGATAAAGAGATCGATATCAAAGCCGTTCACGCCGGTCTGGAATGCGGTTATTTCTGCGATAAGCTGGAGGGTTTGGATGCGGTTTGCACGACGCCGTTGCAGGTGGATATCCACACCAGCCGCGAGAAGTTGTCGATCTCGTCGGTTGAGCGCGTGTACCGTTACGTCTGCGAAGTCTTAAAACATTTATAATATACAAAAAAATAACGCTCTCGTGATTTCGAGAGCGTTATTTTTTTATTGTTTGTTATCCGTTCTCCATTCGATAAAATGGTAGCTATCGAGTATTCGGAAATACTGTGCGAGGCGCTCGTATAACGGATGTGCCTCCTCTCCGAAGTGCTCCTCGACGAGTTTTCCGAGTTCGGTGATGGTTTTTTCGCCGTCGAGCAACGGCCATACGAAGCTGCCGATCTTATCGAGGTGGATGAAGCTAACCTTGGGTCTGCCGAACAGCTTCTGTGCGATGCGGTTTGCCCAGCCGGTGTTTTCCACCTCCAGCGTGACCGCACCCTCTGCGTCGCTTGTCCACACAAGTGACGCAGGGCGGCAAGGGATACGTTCCAGATAGTTTTCTTCAATCACGATCGGTTTTTTCTTCATCTTGATTCTCCGATTTCGGCTGCTTTTTCCAAACGGTGAACAGCAACAGCGAGAGGATTACGAGAGCAAACACTACGAGCGAGCCAATGGTTGCTGCCCAGTTGGGGAGGTTCAGCATACCGGAGAGATCGATCAGCTCACCAACGCCAAACACTGCGAGAACGGCCAGCAGGATACCAACCAGACCCTCGCCGGCGATCATACCCGAGCAGAAGAGGATACCGTTGCTAATGGTGCTCTCTTTCTTTTCGCCGTCCTTCATCTTGTCAAAGAACCAGCGGACGATACCGCCGACCATGATGCAGGCATTAAGCTGTACCGGCAGATAGATACCGATGGCAACAGGCAGGACGGGGATACCGAGGATCTCGACGACAACTGCAAGGCACACGCCGATGAGGATTAGGCCCCATGGCAGATTGCCGCTCATAATGCCTTCGATAACCATCTTCATCAGGGTCGCCTGCGGCGCGGCAAGTTCTTCCGTACCAAAGCCCCATGCAGAATCCAACAGATTGAGAGTTGCACCGATGGCGAGCGCCGAGGCGACGACGCCGATGATCTCACCGTACTGCTGTTTCTTCGGGGTGGCGCCGAGAAGATAGCCGGTCTTGAGGTCCTGCGAGGTGTCACCGGAGATGGCGGCAACGATGCAAATGATCGAGCCGATCGCGATGGCCGCCTGCATGCCGTGAGCGCCGACCTCGCCGGTGAGTTTAAGGATCAGAGTGGCGATGAGCAGGGTGGCGATGGACATGCCTGATACAGGGTTATTACTGCTGCCGACCAGACCGACCATGCGTGAGGACACGGTCGCAAAGAAGAAGCCGAAGATCACTACGATGATCGCGCCGATGAGCGACACGGGGATGGCAGGCACCAGCCATACGGCCAGCGTCAGCACGAGAATGGCGATGAGCGCGATTTTAATGTTAATATCCTGCTCGGTGCGTGCCGCGCTTGCCGAGGAGGAAACGGAGAAGCCTTTGAGGGCATCACGGAAGGTGCGCACGATCAGCGGCAGGGATTTAATAAGGCTGATGATACCGCCGGCCGCCAATGCACCGGCACCGATGTAGCGGATATAGGTGCTCCAAATGCCGTCTGCACCGCTCGCGGCGAAGATCTCACCGATGGTTTCGGTGCCGGGGTACATGATCAGACTGCCGCCAAACAAGACGATCAGCGGAATAAGAATGACCCAGCTGATCAGACCGCCGGCGAACATATACGACGAGATGCGCGGACCACAGATGTAACCAACGCTCATGACAGCAGGATAGATCTGGGTACCGATCGTGCCGGGATAGTTTTTGAGCGTGCCGCGCAGATTGACCTCGCTCGGCACGAGTTTGAGACCGTCAATGATGAACTTAAACAACGCGGCGAAGCCCATGCCGGCAAACACGGTCGAAGCGTTTGCGCCGCCCTTTTCGCCCGCGAGCAAAACCTCGGCACAAGCCTGTCCCTCGGGGTAGGGCAGTGTGCCGTGCTCACGCACGATAAGCGCGTTGCGTAGGGGGATCATGAAGAACACGCCCAGCAGACCGCCGATGAGGGCGATGAGGGTGATCTCCAACAGACCGGGTTTCTCCATAACGCCTTCGCTTGCCCACAGATACAGAGCGGGGAGTGTGAAGATAGCACCGGCGGCGAGCGATTCGCCGGCCGAACCAATGGTCTGTACGAGATTGCTTTCGAGAATGGAGTTTTTGCGCATCAGGACGCGGATGACGCCCATGGAGATGACCGCCGCCGGAATGGAGGCAGACACCGTCATGCCGACGCGAAGGCCAAGGTAGGCGTTCGCCGCACCGAAAATGACCGCCAGTAGGATACCCATGACGATGGAGGTGACGGTCAACTCAGGAGTAATTTTGTTTGCCGGAATATACGGCCGAAACTCTTTTCTTTCTTCCATTGTTTTCTCCTTTGCTGATTTATTTGAATGCTCATTATTCAACAAGATACGTGTGCCGTTCGGGAATAAAGCTGCCGTGCGATTTATTTTGGATGAATTGCAGCTTTTTCGGTGCCTTGATCTGCTTATACATTGCGTAGACGCTCGACGGCGGACACACATAGTCGCCCAGACCGGCGGTGATATCCACGGGGCAGGTGAGGTGCGCGGAGGCGATGGAGGTGTCAAAGTAGCGCAGACCGTCTTGCAGGACGGGACGCCAGCCGGTCAGACGACCGTATTTCTCTACTGCGGCGAGATCGCACAGCCACGGGATCGTGAGGGAGCAGGAGGTGGCGATGCCTGTATGCGCCGTGACGTTGCACGCGCGCATGGCTCCTTGACTGCCGCCGGCGATGATGATCTTTTCCTTGCTCAGCAAGGGATGATCCTTGAAGTATTTTACCGCAAGCATATCGCGAATAAGCATTTTTGCCCAATAGGTCGTCTTGGGATCTTTATTTTCTTCGTCGTTCCAGCCATAGCCGATGAGTCTGTTGTCCTCGCGGAATTTCTGGTAGAATTCAGCAGGCTGACGATTGGGCACAGGATGTGCGTTGACAAATACGGTCAGCTTGTTTTCGAAATACATCGGAGTGCCGCCTGAAACACCATAGCCGGGATAATAGACGTACAGCCCAAGGCTGCCGGGCTCTGCGTTCAGTGGATAGGTGTAAATGCCCGATACATAGGTGTCATCGTCGACGCGTAGGCGGAAATCAAATGTGCGGTGTGTCGGGCTCTCGGATTCCATCTCCTCGTCGAGGAGAACTTCGGGCTTAATGGCGTCGACCTTGTCTTTGAGCCATTGCCAGAATTCGAGATAATCCTCAGGCTCTTCGGTGGCACGTTCGATCTTGTCGATGTCAGCGCCGGCGCCGCCCTCAAACGGCTGTATGCGCTCGATGACGGCTTTGTCGGCGTCACACGCCTTGGCGACTAAGTGCACAAAGCCGTCTTTTTTGAGGGATGTGGTGATATAATACCAGCCGTCCTCGCTTTTTTCTGCAAAGCCTTCGCTTTTCTGACCGTCTTCGCCGGCAAGCGTGTATTGTACGTAGGGAACGTCAATGTAGCGCTTTTTGCTCTTCGGGCGGATCTTAAATACGATCTCTTCGTCTACTGTATAGTCGATGGGACTTTTGAGTGTCGTGCCGTAGAAATAGACGCGCTCGTCTTCTTCTGTTTGCGTGTAATTAACGGTGGGGTTTTCGTCGGTCATGGTCAGGGTGTCTCCTTCAATCGTGTAGATATCACGCTCGGGTGCGATGATGGTGTTGTGTGCCTTGTTTTGGATAAAGCGGATCTTTTTTGGCGATTTGATCTGCCGATACATCGCATAGACGCCCGACGGAGGGCAGGTGTAATCGCCGAGACCGGCAACCACGTCAACCGGACAGGTGACGTGTGCGGCGGCGATGGAGGTGTCAAAATAGCGCAGACCGTTTTGCGATTTCGGGAACCAACCGCGGATGCGGCCGTCTGTCTCTGCGGCGAAAAGGTCGCACATCCATGGGATGTTGAGCAAACATTCGGTGGCAATGCCGCTGTGCGCGGATAGGTTGCAAGCGCGCATAGAGCCTTGGCTGCCGCCGCTGAACGTGTACTTTTTCTTGTTGAGCAACGGATGGTCCTTGAAGTATCTTACCGCGAGCAGATCGCGAATAAACACCTTTGCCCAGTAAGTCGTCTTGGGATCCTCGTTCTCGGTCTCGTCGAAGCCGTATCCCTGCAATTCGCCGCGTTGGAGGTTGGCGTAGTATTCGGGCGGTTGGCGATTGTAAATCGAGTGCGTACCAACGGAGATGGTGAGTTTGTCGTTAAGGCACATGGGCTCGGCGCCGTTGACGCCGTAACCGGGGAGCCAGAAATAAGCGCCAAGGGTGCCGGGTTTTGCATCCTTCGGGTAGGTGTAGACGCAGGACAGAAAGGACTCCTCGTCAACCTTGACGCGCAGGTCGAACGCGCGAAAGGATTCGTTGCCCGGGTCAAATTCCTCCTCGAAGAGGATTTCGGGTTCAATGGCGTCGACCTTGTCTTTGAGCCACTGCCAGAACTCGAAATAGTCCTCAGGTTCTTCGGCACAGCGTCTGATCTTGTCTATGTCGGCGCCGGCGCCGCCCTCGAATATCTCGACGCGGTTGAGAACATTCTTGTTTTCGTCGCAAGCTTTGGCGACCAGATGCACGAAACCGTCGCGCGCGAGCGACGTGCTGATGATAAACCAGCCGTCGCAACGCTTCATAACATAGCCTTCACTGGATTTTCCGTCATCGCCTTCTAATTTATAGTGAACATAAGGAACGTCGACGACTTCGCCGTTGGATCTGACTTGAAGCATAAAGTGAATTTCCTCGTTTGCTTGGTATGTTAACGGATTCTGCTTCATTGTTTTTCCGTAGAAATAGACACGGTCATCTTTACCAACATCTTTAAAATAGTCTAACGCTCCGTCGGTCTGCGCCATATAAGATCACTCCTATTTGCGAATTCACATTAGTATATCATACATAATTATATAAAGCAATTCCTTTTCGCAAATTTCCAAGAAATTAAAAGTAAAACAGTGTGGGCCCTATTTGCCTTTGCAAGATTAAATTAAGGGTGGAGAAACATAAGGATTAGCGAATACTTCTCGATTAGTCACCACTTGTTTGAATATAGAAACACACAGCACTTTTGGTATAGATCTGAATGCAGGTCAATTTTTCGATTTTAAAAAACAACAAACCCGAACGTTTCACCGATTGGTAAAAGGTTCGGGTTTGAATGCTTTGGTGCGGGTAACAGGACGTTTGAACCGGTTTTGCGGCAACCTTGTGCGCGTCGAGGTCACTGCTCGCAAAACCCTCTTCAAATCCTGATGGATTTGAAGAGGCTCTACGTCAATACACAACAACGAAAATCAGGAGCCGGACTAATGTCCGACTCCTGATTTTGGTGCGGGTAACAGGACTTGAACCTGCACAGCCTTGCGACCATTAGAACCTGAATCTAACGCGTCTGCCAATTCCGCCATACCCGCATATCTATTCGCTCGCCGTGTTCAGCGAACGAATACGATTATAACGCGCGAGTTGCGGTTTGTCAAGGGTTTTTTAGCAGTTTTGTGAAATATTTTCGCCGTGGTAAAATCAGCCGCCGAACAACTGTACCCAGTACAGTTGGCTGTTGTATTCCAGGCACGCAATGCTTACATGCGTGAAGTCGGCACTCATCATATTCTCATTGTGGACGGGTGAGTTTTTCCAACCTTCGAACACGGATTCGGCCGAGGTGTGACCCTTGGCGAGGTTTTCGCCGCGCGCAGCGTAATCGGCGTTTTCTTCGTCGAACACGGTGTACCAGCTATCGTGATCGGGGCGTTCGTGTGCCCAGTCGATCGTGATCTCTTTGGCGCGGATCTTGGCGGCATTCATAAGGTTGCCGGTGTCCATTTTCAGTTCACTGATTCCGGCGCTTTTACGCGCTTCGTTAAGCATCTTCAAGACGGCGTTGGCCTTGTCCGCATGATAGGTGCCGCTGATGTTCGGCGTGTTGTGCGTTTTCTTTTCTACCGTAACGTTGTATGTGCAGGTGAGGGTTGACTCGCCACGCTTATAAGCGACGGTGATCGTCTTTGTGCCCGGTGTTTTGGCATAGAAGCCGTAGGTCTGATATCCGCTCGTCACTTTCTCGCTTGAGCCGTCGTTGAAAGAGATCTTGAGCACAAGGCCGGTCGTGTCGAGCGAGTCGCCCGTGTCGCCCGTGTGATATTTCGTCTTGTTGGGCATGGTGTCTACCGTGAGGGAGACGGCATATTTAGATCCGTTTGGCTTAGCCGAGGAGGTTGTGGTCGAGGTCGGCTTTGTTGTGGAGGAACTGTCAGTGCGTTTGGTGGTGCTTGTCCTTGCGCTCGTCGTGCTGTTGTCCTTGGATGTTCCGCTCGTTGTAGGGTCGCCGGACGACGTAGCAGTGGTCGTCGAGTCGGCGGCAGACGAGTCGGTGCTTGACGCAGCTTCATCTGTGGTTGTTGTCGTGGAGTCTGCGCTCGATACCGGCACTTCGCTGTCGGTCGGTGCAGACGGAGTCGGCGTTTCGAGGGGCGCAGAGCAACTGCACAGAATGGTCAAACAAAGCAAGAGGCATAGAATAGTACTGTGTTTTTTCATGGAAATCTCCTTCAGTGATTCACACGGTTGGTTGGGTAAAATTGTTCAAAAATACAGGTGTCAAATGACTTTAACGCGTCCTTGTGCATCTGATTGTCGGTTATCGTCCATGCCGCGGATAGAGGATGGAACAGAAATTGACACAGGCGGAACATGAACTTGTGCTTGTATTGATAATCAAATGCGATAAAATTCGGGCGTATGAGGAAATTGGTCAGCAACGCGCCCAATGCCACGCCCTGCCAGTAGGTGACCTCTTCAACATCCTCGTAGCAGGTCGAAAGAATACCGCGCGTGACTTGCGGCTGATTTTTATAAAACCAGCGCACCATAAACGGATTAAAAGACTCCATCAGCAACGGCCCGTTGTAATCTTTGAGGATCGGCCACGCGGCCTCGCACAGAGAGGTGTCGGAAACGGCGCCGTAGCTTTTGAATTCACACAGAAGCGGCGTGTCGCCCAGTACGGCAAGGGCATCAGTGAGAAGCGGTATGTGCTCCTGACCGCCTTGCAGGGTGTATGCAGACAACTCGGCGTAGGTTAACTCGTCGACGCGCTTATCCACGCCGCACACACGTTTGAGGTCCTTGTCGTGAAAGACGACGACTCGGCGGTCGGCGGTGAACTGAACATCCAGCTCCACGCCGTAACCGGCCTGCCGCGCGCGTTCGAAGGCGGCAAGTGAGTTTTCCGGTGCTTCGCCGTCCTCGGTGTGAAGACCGCGGTGAGCAAAGAAGACAGTTTTAAACAATTGCGCATCACGGCGACGACCCGGCGCCAGACAAAACGTTACCAGAGCCGCAAGCAGTACGAGCAAGCCGAGAACAATGTATACAATAATCATGGATCAATCCTCAACATCGAAGTTTTCAAGCAACGACTTTTTTGAATCCACTACCGTATCGCCGTGACGTACGAACAGCATCGTGACGAACGATGCGGCAACGAACAGTGCGGAATAGAGGAACAGTACCTTGTAACTGACGTTTTCCAGCAGGGCGCCTGCGGCAATGGGGGTGATGGTCTGCGCCGCCATGGAGAAGGTGTAATAATAGCCGGTGAAGCGACCTACGTCAGAGAGGTGGCACATTTCGACAACCATCGGCAGCGAGTTGACGCTAATGGCTGCCCAAGCAAATCCGACCAACACGAAGACGATATACAGCAGCGGAGAAAACGCGCTTGCGTACAGCGTGTAGATATAGGCGGCGGCAAAGCAACTCGCTAAGACGGCGGCACCGAGAAGAATAGACTTCTTGCGGCCGATCTTCGAGGACAGCATGCCGATCGGGATATACGACACGATGGCGCCGGCCGTGGCGATGGTCAAGCACAGGCTCGCGTCGCCAAGTTCCATGTTCCATGCCTGATCGGCGAAGGTGGTAAACCAGGTGGTGATGCCGTTATAGCCGAAGAACCAAAGAAAAACTGAAAGAAGCAGAAAGATAAGACTTTTGAGTACCGGTTTGGAAAGCTTTTGCTTCTCGCCGATGACTTCGACTGCTTCGTCGGGCTCGTCGTAGACCTTTGCCTCGTTAACGAGCTTCGGCTCATCGATAGTCAGACGCAGCACCAGCACGGCGACCGCCATAATACCGGCGACGATCGCAAAGAGCAAGAAGTAATCGACGTGTTCAACGTTACCGATGCGGCTCTTGGAGTAAAGTACGCTGGATACGATCAAATACAGGATACCGCCGGCGGCGCCCATGAGGTTGATAATGGCATTACCCTTACTGCGCAGAGGCTTCGGCGTGACGTCGGGCATCAGCGCAACGGCCGGAGAGCGATACACACCCATCGTGAGAAGCAGCAAGCCCAGCACGACAATAAAGGCGATCAATTTCCAGGCGGCAGGTGCGGCGGCGTAGCTGTTGTCGATTAAGGGAAGAATAAGCATCAGCAAAACAGCACCGATCGTGCCGAACTGGATGAACGGCATGCGTCGTCCGATGCGCGTGGAGCACTTATCGGACAGCGAGCCGAATAACGGCAACAGGAACAGTGCGAGTACATTGTCGGCGGCCATAATGCCGCCGGAAACGGTCTCGCCGATGCCAAACGTACCCGTTAGGATCTTCGGAATGACGCCGTCGTACATTTGCCAGAAAGCGGAAATGGAAAGGAAGGCCAAGCCGACCAAAAGGGTGCGGCGGTAATTGAGTTTCATCTTAATAACTCCTTGTTTACGTCGTTATTTCACTCATCACAGCACGGATCCGGTTTCTTCTTGATCGGATCGGGCGTGTTATCCGGCGGCGTGGTATCGCCGAGTCCCGAGGCTTCGCTGAACATCACGTCACGTTTGACGGCGTTGACTGCGTCGGTGGGAACGATGATCTTTGAGGCGCGACCGTCTGCCATACGCACGAGTGCGTCGTATTTTTTGAGTTCAAGCACCGCCTCATCGGGAGCGGCCTCGCGCAAAAGACGCAAGCCCTCCGCCTCGGCTTGACGGGCGAGAAGCAGTGCTTTTGCTTCGCCTTCGGCGCGGGCGATCGCCGCGTCGCGTTCGCCTTCGGCGGCGAGGATGGCCGCCTGCTTTTCACCTTCGGCGCGCGTAATGGCGGCCGCTTTGTGACCCTCCGCCTGCAACAGCGTTTCGCGGCGGTCGCGCTCAGCTTTCATCTGCTTTTCCATCGCCATTTGGATCTCTTTGGGAGGAATGATATTTTTAAGCTCTACGCGACCGACTTTGATGCCCCATTGATCGGTGGCTTCGTCAAGGATGGAGGTCATCTTACCGTTGATGGTATCGCGCGAGGTGAGCGTACCGTCCAGTTCGAGCTCACCCACCAAGTTTCGCAGGGTGGTGGCTGTCAGGTTCGCCAGCGCGTTGATGGGGTTGACGACACCGTAGGTGTAGAGCTTCGCATCGAAAATGCGATAATAGACGACGGTGTCTATTTGCATGGTGACGTTATCTTTGGTGATGACCGGCTGGGGAGGGGAGTCAAGCACCTGCTCTTTGAGCGTGATCTTCTTGGCGATTCGCTCAAAGAACGGGATCTTCAAATGCAGGCCGGCAGTCCAGGTCTTGCGGTATTTCCCGAGAAATTCCGTGACATATTCGTGCGCCTGCGGCACAACGCGCAGGTTGAGCAGAATGATGATACCGATGACGATCAAGATAATAAATACGTATTCCATAATATGCTCCTCTCAACAATTTTGTTAGACACTTTAATGATACCATAATATTATTCTAATTGCAATAGAGAAATAGCCGTTGCGCCGTGCGAGAAAATATGGTAAAATCGGCTGTGAAAGGGGAGATTCCCGTGCCAAACAAATATCTGTTGTTCGACCTTGACGGAACCTTGACCGATCCGATGATCGGTATCACGAATTGCGTTATGTATGCATTGGAAAAGTTCGGTATCCGTGTTCCGGATCGGCGCGAGTTATATCCGTATATCGGTCCGCCGCTAACGGAGTCTTTCATGAAGCGGCACGGTTTGACGGCTGCGCAGGCGGATGCGGCGCTTGCCTACTATCGCGAGCGTTTTTCCTCAACGGGCATGTTTGAAAACACGCTTTACGAAGACGTGCCATCGTTTTTGCAGACACTTAAAGAAGAAGGGTACACTCTCTTGATAGCCACCTCCAAGCCGGAAGAGTATACCGTGCAGATTTTAAAGCATTTTTCGCTCGACGGCTATTTTGATTTTATCGCCGGCAACACGCTTGATGAGAGCCGCCCTACGAAAAGTGCCGTGATCGCGTATTTGCGCGAGCGTTATCCCGATATTTCTGCCGATAACGCTGTGATGATCGGCGATCGGAAATACGACGTAGTGGGCGCGCGTGAAAACGGCTTGCGGTCGATCGGCGTTTTGTACGGTTACGGCTCGCAGGAGGAGCTTGTAACAGCCGGTGCGACGGCTTTGGCGGCGGATTTTGCGCAACTTGAGCAACGTATACGCGAATTATGGTTATAATTACCCGAATTTTCGTTATAAACTTGACATTTTATACTTTACAATAGCATTTTTATATGGTACTATATACGGTGGTGTGTCGGGGTCGTTCGATCCTGTGCATATAGACCAACATTAAAATCCTTAAAGGAGGACATATCTATGGCAAGAAAGTTTAAGACCATGGACGGTAACAACGCTGCGGCTCACGTATCCTATGCGTTTACCGAGGTTGCGGGTATTTATCCGATCACCCCTTCCAGCCCCATGGCCGACTACGTAGACCAGTGGGCTGCCGCCGGTCTGAAAAACATCTTCGGCACGACTGTTAAGGTTTCCGAAATGGAGTCTGAGGCCGGTGCTGCCGGCACCGTGCACGGCTCTCTGAATGCCGGTGCGCTGACCACCACCTACACTGCTTCTCAGGGTCTGCTGTTGATGATCCCCAATATGTACAAGATCGCGGGTGAACTGCTGCCCTGCGTGTTCCACGTGTCTGCCCGTACGGTGGCTTCCCACGCGCTGAACATCTTTGGTGACCACTCCGACGTGCTGGCCTGCCGCCAGACCGGTTTCGCCATGCTGGCCGAGACCAACACCCAGGAGGTTATGGACCTGGGCGCTGTGGCCCACCTGGCCACCATCAAGGGCCGTGTTCCCTTCATCAACTTCT